>NZ_CAWPQZ010000005.1:0-161264 GCF_963889785.1 Vibrio sp. S12_S33
CACCAGAGCTATTCATTGCCATATCAATGATTTGTTCTTTGACATTAGGCTTATATGCCTCGTAAGCGTAATCAAGCTGAAAGGAACGCTTACATTCTATGCAACGAAATCGCTGAAAGCCCGTTACCCCTTGCCGTGTTTACGTACATGTTCAGTTTGGTTACAAAATCGACATTGAACTTGAATGGTAGCCATGATTTCTTGTTTGAGGGTGAAAAGGTTACCTCTTTAACACAAGTTCTCCATGCTGGAGTTACGACCAAATTTTTGGTGCGGATCAGTGGTTATCACCACCGAGCTCTCAAACAGAATACCCATTTTCATCAAAACAAACCACATAAAGTAGATCTAAATCACACTAATTGTTTCACATTGCGGAATAAATCGGTCTTTTCATTCCTTTTTTTTAACCAGCTAACACTTATTAACAAAATGCTTAATAATAAAAAGATTCTCAACTTAGCTCACGGTTTTATTTCGGAATGCAACATACAATTTATTCCGTATTGTGGAATTAAACTTAGCGGAGAGATCAAATGCCATTGGTATCAACAGAAAAACTACAACGAGAATATGAACGAATTCTTTTAGCTCGCAACATGAAACCGGGGATGGCAACTAGGCTAGCCGCGGGTTTTGTTGAAATGGCAAACGAAGGGACGTATTCACACGGTATTAACCGTTTTCCAGTTTTTATTGATCAAGTAGACAAAGGGCAAATCAAGCTTAATGCAGAGCCAGAATGTGTGAATAGCATGGGCGCGTTAGAGCAGTGGGACTGTAACTTTGGCCCAGGAGTACTCAACGGATTAATTTGTGCTGAGCGTGCGATGGAACTAGCTCGTAACTACGGTATTGGCATGGTCGGTATGCGTAACTCTAACCATTGGATGCGCGGCGGAGCTTATGTGTTAAAAATGGCGCGTGAAGGCTTTGCTGGTATCGCTTCAACGAACTCTATTGCTGTTATGCCTGCTTGGGGCGGTAAAGACCATCGTGTCGGCTCTAACCCACTAATTATGGCTATTGCTGGTGATCCGCCGGTTGTTGTTGACTGCTCAATGACTCAATTCTCCTACGGACAACTGCAGAATTATGTTCTGGCAGATAAAGAGCTACCTGTTGTAGGTGGTTTTGATAACAACGGTGAGCTAACCAAAGACCCACATGTTCTTTGGGAAAACAAACGTCTTCTACCAATGGGTTTCTGGAAAGGATCTTCAATGGCCATCGTTCTGGACATGATGCTAACGGCGATCACTGGCGGTAACTCTGTTCCAGCCTTGACCGAAGATATGGGGGGAGAATTTGGTGTTTCTCAGTTTCTGATCGCTATCGACCTTAGCAAAACCATGGACAAGAGCCGTTATAGCGAAGAGATGAAGCGCATTCGCGACTATGTACTTGCTTCTGAACCAGCAGAAACTGGTTCTGTCATGATAGCGGGTTCTGAAATCCAGAACTTTATCGACAAACACGAAGCAGCAGGTGGCATCGAAATCAATGATGGTATATGGGATCAAATTACTTCTCTGTAATTCACCTAAAGTAGGGAAAGCTTTATGCAAAGTGTATTTAAGAGTATTTGGAAAAGCATCGACGTCATCATGGCAGTCATCCTGACTTGCATGATTGTCCTCGTATTTACCAACGTTGTATTACGTTACGGCTTTTCATCTGGTCTTCGTCCCTCTGTAGAACTATCTCGCCTTGGTCTTGTATGGATAGTCATGCTCGGTGCCGCCGTAGTGCTGCGTCGAGGTGAGCATCTAGCTGTCTCTGAATTTTCAGAACGGCTATTTCCAAAAGCAGTACCCATATTAAGACGACTTTGTTGGGTAGTAGTACTCGTATCGGTAGGCATGCTCTACATCGGTTCATACCGTCAAATGATGTCTAACTGGTCAGATATTTCTCAACTAACAGGGCTTCCTTCAGCGTTATTTTACTTAGCTGGCGTGGTGTCAGGTATGCTCATGGGAGTTATCGCTTTTGTGCGAATCTTCAAGCCAGACTGGCAGCTAGGTAGCTTAGAAGAGGAGAAAGAATAATGACATTAGCCATTTTCTTATCGGTCTTAATTGTCTCAATCTTACTTGGGCTCCCTGTCGCTTTTGCGTTGTTATTATCTTCTATTGCACTAATGGTTCATATGGACTTCTTTAGTGCTGATGTTCTTGCCCAGTCTTTGATTAATGGAGTAGACAGCTTCACGCTACTCGCAATTCCTTTCTTCCTCATTGCTGGCGAAGTCATGGCATCTGGTGGTTTATCACAACGTATTGTTCGTTTAGCAACAACCTACGTAGGCCATCGTCAGGGGGGGCTGGGTTACGTAGCCATTATGACATCTGTTCTTCTAGCGGGGCTTTCCGGCTCGGCGGTTGCGGATGCGGCAGCCTTAGTGAGTATTTTATATCCCATGATGAAAGCTGCAAAATACCCAGAAGCACCTTCAATGGGCCTACTTGCTTCCGGAGGAATCATTGCACCTGTAATTCCGCCTTCAATCCCTCTAATTTTAGTCGGTGTTGCGGGTGGTATCTCAATTAAAAACTTGTTTCTTGGGGGGATTGTTCCCGGCCTACTGATGGGCATGACGTTGATGTTTGTTTGGCGTATGACCGTAAGTAAAGAAAATTTGGACACATCGGATAAAGCAACAAAAGCCGAAAAGCATGCAGCACTTAAAGACGGTGTATGGGCTCTTTTACTTCCTGTAATTATCATTGTTGGGATTCGTTTCGGTATATTTACCCCGACGGAAGCTGCGGTTGTGGCAGCAGCGTATGCCATATTCATCTCAACATTTGTCTACAAAGAACTTACGATTAAAAAGTTCTACAACATCGTGATCAATGCTGGTCGCTCGACCGCTATGGTGATGTTCTTAGTGGGCTGCGCTATGGTGGCTGCGTGGCTGATTACGGTTGCACAGTTGCCTCAGCAATTAGCGGAACTGTTAGGTCCACTTGTGGATAGTCCTCGCCTTCTAATGGCAGTCATTATGTTACTCGTACTCTGCGTAGGCATGGTGATGGATTTAAGCCCAACGATTCTAATTCTCGTTCCACTGTTGATGCCTGTAATCAAAATGGCTGGTATTGACCCAACATATTTCGGTTTGTTGTTTGTTATAAATTGCTCAATAGGTTTGATTACACCTCCTGTAGGTACCGTACTCAACGTTGTATGTGGTGTAGCTAGAGTGCAAATGTCTACTGCTGTGAAAGGTGTATTGCCATTTATTGGTGCATACCTTGCTCTACTTGCATTATTTGTCATGTTCCCAAGCATTATCACTGTACCAATGTCATTTGTCATTGGTTAACCCTCGACGGAGAAAAACATAATGAAAACCCTACTTAAACTCACGTTACTTGCTTCAACCATCGCAATGAGCTCTAACATACTTGCTGCAACAACACTGAAATTGGCACATGCAGCACCTGAATCAGATTTACAACAAAATTTGTCGTTATTCTTCAAAAAAGAAGTGGAAGCACGCTCTAACGGTGATATCAAAGTGAACATCTACCCACAAGGTCAGTTGGGTAATGATAAACAAATGATCGATGGTACTCGTTCAGGCATTGTTGATTTATCAATGGTGGGCTTAAATAACTACAACGGTTTGATGCCGGAATCAGCAGCATTTACATTGCCATTTATGTTTCCAAATCGTGAAATGGCGTACAAAGTACTTGATGGCGAACCAGGCCAAGAAGTTCTTGTTAAGTTCGAGAAATTTGATCTTAAAGGTCTAGGGTTCCCAGAAAATGGTTATCGCAACATGACCAACAATGAGAAGCCTATTCGTACTCCAGCCGACGTAAAAGGTCTGCAAATGCGAGTCAATGGTTCTAAAGCACTGAACGATATGTTCAACGAACTTGGTGCTAACCCACAACAAATTCCAGTATCTGAGCTTTATACTGCACTTGAAACAGGCGTTGTCGATTCTCAAGACCACCCAATTTCTGTAACACTTTCGTTCAAGTTTAATGAAGTACAAAAGTATCTAAGTCTTACTCAGCACGCTTACTCTCCGCTGGTTCTTACTATGAACCTACGTAAGTTCAACGGTCTAAGCACTGAAGAGCAAAAGATCATCGAAGATGTCTCAGCAGAAGCAGTAGCGATGCAACGTAAGCTTAGCATCGAAAAAGAAGACGAGATGATTGCAGAGCTTGAAGCACAAGGTATGCAAGTAAACCGTGATGTCGATGGGGCCGCATTCCAACAAGCTATTGAACCAGTATGGAGTGCATTTATAGAGAAAAATGGCGACACCATGATCAATAAGATCAAGGCAGCTTCTATGTAAGCATTGCTACGGTTACCCAGACTCCTTCTGCTTCTGGGTAACCCCTCTTTTCAACTTCTTTTCGTATCACAAACATTGGTAATTTACTTATGTATCACGAATTAAAACAACGCGTAATCGAGGCAAATTTACAACTACCTAAATATGGTCTTGTTACCTTCACCTGGGGCAACGTATCAGAAATTGATCGTGAACTTGGTGTGATTGCAATCAAGCCATCAGGTGTGGAATACGATGTGATGACGGTCGATGATATTGTCGTTATCGATCTTGAAGGCAATCGTCTCGAAGGTAATCTGAATCCTTCAAGCGATACAGCAACGCATATTGAGCTTTACAAAGCTTTCCCTACTATAGGTGGCATTGTTCATACCCATTCACGCAATGCAACGATTTGGGCACAAGCAGGCCGAGATATACCGGCGCTAGGCACTACTCATGCTGACTATTTCTATGGTGATATCCCTTGTACACGTTTACTAAGCAAGGAAGAGATCGAGACCGATTATGAAAAAAACACCGGGCTCGTGATCATAGAAGAATTTAACCAAAGAGGTATTGACCCACAAGCGATGCCGGGAGCCATCATCGCTGGTCACGCTCCGTTTACTTGGGGTAAAGACGGCTCTGATGCCGTGCACAACGCAGTCGTCATGGAGGAAATTGCAGCTATGGCTACCGCAACTCGTGCTATCAGTCCAGAAGTCGCCATTCAACCCGAATTGCTCGACAAGCACTACAACCGTAAACACGGTAAAAACTCATACTACGGGCAGAAATAAGGACGTTCATATGTACAGGTTATTGGCGTTAGATCTCGACGGGACTGTGCTCAACTCTGAGCACACTATCAGCCAAGAGTTGGTGGAGACCATACAACAGATCGCGGTTAACACACATGTAGTGATTGTTACAGGTCGACACCATGTCGCTGCGAAGCCTTACTACGACCAACTAGGTCTATCGACTCCAATCATTTGCTGCAACGGTACCTATATCTTCGATTACCAAAATGACTCTGTCATTCAAGAAAATGCCATCGACAAAAATAAAGCCAAACAGTTCATCGCGCTCTCGCAAGCGCACGACCTAAAAATGGTGATGTATGTTCGCGATGCCATGATATACTCACGAGCGCGTCCTATTAACTATATGGAAGCGCTCGTGGCCTGGTCACAGACCTTTCCAGAAGACGGTCGCCCTAATATTCAAAAAGTGGATGATTTTCAACTTGAAGCACAACGCTCCGACTACGTGTGGAAATTTGTCGTTGAGGGTGAAGTTGATAGTTTCGCAAAATTGCCCTTTATCAAAAACCACTTCAATGGCGAGCGTTCGTGGATTGACCGAGTCGATTTTTCTGCAGCAGGCAATAGCAAAGGCAATGCGCTAAGCCAGTATGTTTTGTCATTAGGTATTGCACTAGATGAGTGTGTTGCTGTTGGCGACAATCATAACGATATCTCCATGCTGACAGTCGCCGGTATGGGTATCGCCATGCAAAATGCAGATGACACAGTAAAAAGTACCGCCAACCTTATCACTGAAAAAAACAATGATGATAAGCGTGGCTTGGCACAGTTATTAGGTCAACTCTTTATCAATACTCATTAATAAAAATCGAGAACTCTATGTTAGTTGGAAATACTCAACCTACATCAATAACCAAGTCGTATCCCGTTGTTATCCAAAACATCTTGGAATACTTAAATAGCCTTGATCAAGTGTCTCTCGCCTTAGGCCGTCACGAATTGCCCGGTTTTGATTCTGATAAAGCATGGTTTGTTGTACTGGAATATGACAAAGCGCCTTTGGAGAACTTCGAACCTGAAGTTCATAAATACCATTCTGATTTACAAATTGTGTTAAAGGGCAGTGAAACCATGGCATGGTCTATCGATACGGGTAAACACACGGACGCAAAACCCTATTTAGAACAACGAGATCTGCAATTCTACAACCATGACGGCATTGCATTAAACTTCATTCACGCTACGCCAAACCAATTTTACTTGTTTACACCCAATATCGTGCACATCACCAATATCCAAAATGATGATAACCAGCCAGTAAGGAAGCTAGTGGTTAAGATTCATAATGACCTACTGGAAGCCAAATAATGAATTACTATATCGGTATTGATTCCGGCGGAACCTTTATGAAAGCAGCGTTATTTGACGCTAAAGGTACTCAATGTGGACTTGCTCGCGTATCGGCGAGCGTCATCAACGATCAACAAGGTTGGGTTGAGCGTGATTTAGATGCACTTTGGCAAAATTTGGTTGACGTGATTAAACAGTTATTAGCTACAACTGACGTTGACCCAACCAGCATCAAAGGACTCAGCATTTCCGCGCAAGGAAAGGGCGTTTACCTACTAGATAAGCAAGGGAAAAACTTAGGCTACGGCATAATGTCTTCCGATTCGCGCTCTTTACCTATCGTCAAAGAATGGTTAGAACAAGGCGTTGCCGAGGCGATTTACCCAACGACTTTGCAAACACTTTGGACAGGACATCCAGTG
This sequence comes from Vibrio sp. S12_S33, assembly GCF_963889785.1. NCBI lineage: Bacteria > Pseudomonadati > Pseudomonadota > Gammaproteobacteria > Vibrionales > Vibrionaceae > Vibrio > Vibrio sp. S12_S33. Next base: position 6,852 of record NZ_CAWPQZ010000005.1, read on the forward strand.
TCTATCCTTCGCTGGATCAAAGACAATGATATCGAGCGTTACAACAACATCGGATCGGTACAGATGTCTCATGATTATTTGAGATATCGCCTAACAGGGGAAATTGCCGCCGAACTGACCAATATCTCAGAGAGTAACCTTTTCAATTCCATCACCGGTGAGTACGACAAAGCACTCCTGAGTACCTTCGGTATTGAAGAGCTCTGGGATGCTCTGCCCCCAATAGTAAAACCGCAACAACAAGCTGGCAAAATTACCGCTGCGATTGCTAAAGAAACAGGACTTGCCGAGGGCACTCCCGTATTCGGCGGCCTTTTCGATGTGGTTTCCACCGCGATTTGCTCGGGGATCAATTCGTCCGAAGACTCGCTCAATTATGTGATGGGCACGTGGGCAGTAACCTCAGGTATTTCAAAGCAAGTCACTAAAGAGCATCATAACTTTGTCTATGGCCACTACGCCATTGACGATGAATACATTATTCATGAGGCCAGTCCAACTTCGGCAGGCAATTACGAATGGTTTGCTGATTACCTTGGAAACAATGGTCAACTCGACCACGCACAAAACCAAGCCCTGGTGGCGGCATTAGCACCAGCGTCAAGCTCAGTCTACTTTGTGCCTTTCCTTTACGGTTCCAACCAAGGCCTTGGTCTGAAATCTGGCTTCTATGGCCTTCAATCTCACCACTCCAAAGGGCACTTAATCCAAGCTATTTGGGAAGGGATTCTTTTCTGCCACAACCTGCACCTTGAAAGGATGCGTCAGCGTTTTCCAAAAGCAAACGTACTTAAGGTAACAGGTGGCCCATCCATGAGTCCCATCTGGATGCAGATGTTAGCCGACCTTACCGGTATGACGGTGGAGATATCTGATGTTGATGAAACCGGCTCTCTAGGTGCCGCTATGATGGCTATGGTTGGCTCAGGAGAATTTGAGTCGCTTCAGGAATGCACCAATCGCATTACAAACTCGGTGTCACGCATCGAGCCAAATCCAAAAAACTATTCAAGTTACCAAAAGAAATACAACAACTACCAAAAACTGGTGCAGTTATTTAAACAATTTGAGGATGAAATCAATGCCTAAACCTTTACTGCAAATGGCACTTGACGCAACTGATCTCAATGCGGCTCTCGCATCGATCGAACATGTCGCGGACAAGCTTGATGTCATTGAAATCGGTACTATTTTGGTTTTTGCTAATGGCGTGGACAGTGTGAAAGTCCTTCGCGAAAAATACCCAAATCATACCGTCGTCTGCGACATGAAAATAACCGATGCAAGTGCCATTTTAGCGCGCTTGGCGATGGAAGCTGGCGCCAACTGGGTCACCGTAAGCGCTGCAGCTCATATTGAAACCATACGTTCAGCGAAAAACGTTACTGATGAATTCAATGGCGAAGTGCAAATTGAGCTATATGGGCATTGGACGTTAGATGACGCCAAAGCGTGGGTCGAGATGGGAATTACCCAAGCCATTTATCATCGTTCGCGTGACGCAGAGCTCGCTGGCGTCAATTGGACCCAACAAGATTTAGCCAAAATGCAGGAATTATCGAATTTAGGAATTGAACTATCCATTACTGGTGGTATTGTGCCTGCCGATCTGCATTTGTTTAAGAATCTTTCTGTTAAGTCATTTATTGCTGGTCGAGCGTTAGCTGACAGCAATGGCCGTGAAGTGGCTGAAAGTTTTCACCATGAAATAGAAAAACATTGGTAACACGCATATGAGTGAGCAAATTAAATCACTGTCTAAATCATTGACTGTACTTGAATTTCTAGGGAACTATCCAAACGGTATTTCTCTACAAAAAGTGTCAGAAGGCACTGGCTTTAATAAGTCTTCAGTCCATCGTATTTTGGCAACATTTGAAGCTTCAGGATATGTTGCTCAAATGAGTTCTGGTAAAGAATATCGTCTCACTATGAAGCTAGTACAGCTCGGGCATGCTGCGATTAACTCGGATGTAACAGGAGCGGTGAAACCCTTTCTATCTGAGCTACTTAACGACGTTAATGAAACTGTGAATTTTCTATCGTTTGATGCTGACAATATCATCTTCAAAGACAAGTTCGAGCCAGTCAACGCCGCCTTTCGAACTCGTACCTATGTGGGGTTGCATTCTCCTATGTACTGCTCAGCAGCCGGGAAATGTTACCTCGCATTTAGCTCCGATGCGGTACGAGAGACTTATTGGCAACGTAATACCAGTACAATGAAGCCGTTAACTGAGAATACTATTCTAGATAAATCTCAGTTCTTTAGCATTCTTGATCAAATCAAAGCCCGTGGCTATGCCTTAGATGATGAAGAGAACGAGGCGGGTATTTCTTGTGTGGCTGTCCCTATTTTCGACAAAAACAAATCTCCTGTATACGCGGTCAGTGTCTCTTCACTAACGCCAAAAATGAAAGCGTTAGGTTATGAAGGTATTGCCAAAAAAATCCAAGGCATAACAGCGCGTATAGAACAACAACTCTTTTAAGGAAAAAGAATGTTTGATTCTAAAAACAAATTCAGATTAGGTATTTACGAGAAAGCAATGCCGGCTTCTCTCACTTGGGAAGAACGTTTTATTTATGCTAAAGATGCAGGTTTCGATTTTGTTGAAATCTCTGTCGATGAAACCGATGAGCGTCGTGCACGTCTCGATTGGTCAGACGAAGAAATTTACGAACTTCGCCGCTTATGTGAAAAGCATCAAATGCCATTCCAATCAATGTGTCTAAGCGCACATCGTAAATTTCCATTTGGCTCTATGGATGAAGTCATTCGTACAGAATCTTTCATCATCATGGAGAAGGCCATTTCTCTTGCATACAAACTGGGTATCCGCTGCATTCAAATGGCGGGTTACGATGTGTATTACGAGCAACAATCTGCTGAAACACACGCACGTTTTATCGATGGCATGAAGCAAGCAACTAAAATGGCAGAACGCGCAGGTATTATGCTTGGTGTAGAGATCATGGATACACCTTACCTCAACTCGCTCAGCAAGTTTGAGGTGCTAAAACGTGAGATCCCATCTCCTTACTTCATGGCCTACCCTGATGTCGGCAACATCTCCGGTTGGAATTATGATGTATGTACTGAATTAAAGCTTAGCCGCGACCACTTAGTACAAGTTCACCTAAAAGATACGCTACGTGTTTCTGAAACCTGTAAAGGTCAGTTCCGAGATCTTGTGATTGGTGAAGGTCAGGTCGACTTTCCTGCTATTTTCAAAACATTAGTAGAGATTGATTACAGTGCACCACTTGTGATCGAAATGTGGGCTCAAAATGACAACTGGTTAGAAGATATCAAACAAGCGAAAGCAACCTTGACATCTATCGCTAACCAATCTGGATTTGAACTGTAAGGGAGTGACCATGACTATTTTTCGTACCGCATTTTTCGAAGCCGATCTAACCGAGGCGCAGAAGCAAGACTTCTACCAATACATGGAAAACGAAGTCGCACCGATCATTCGTACTTTTCCTAATAATCAGGGTTTAACTCTTAATAAGCCTGAAGCGATTGAAGCTGAAAGTCACAAAAACCTTCTACTTATGATGCAACACAGCTACGAAAGCGAATCAGCAATGGCTGAAGCACTGGATTCTGATGCTCGTATTAAAAGCATGCATGCAACCAAGGTGATCATTGAGAAATACAATATTCATGTTCACCACATCAATTTCGTGCGCGACTAACCCCTAGCGTCTCATAAAAAGCAGAAGTTCAACTTCTGCTTTTTTATTGTCATCCCTAAACCACCGCCTTGGGCGGTGGTGATTGAACCTTGGGGCTATTGCCCGAATGAGTGCCCATGCTAGAAGTAAGCCTCTTATTCACCATAAGTAAGAGGAAACTAAAAACATGGGCGATGATAGAAGTTCATCACATGTATATTGGCGTTGCAAATACCACATAGTTTGGACACCGAAATACAGATTTAAGATCTTGAAAGGGAATGTAGGTAAAGAGCTTTATCGCTCAATCTATATTTTGTGCAATATGAAAGATTGTGAAGTCGTGGAATTAAATGTTCAGCCGGATCACGTTCACTTGGTTGTGATAGTTCCACCCAAAGTTTCGATATCAACGTTGATGGGAGTATTGAAAGGGCGTTCAGCAATCCGTTTGTCTAACAAGTTCCCACATATAAGAAAGAAACTGTGGGGTAATCATTTTTGGGCAAGGGAATACTTTGTTGACACAGTTGGTGTGAATGAAGAAATCATCAGGCGTTACGTAAGGCACCAAGACAAGAAAGATCAAGAATATGAGGCACAGTTAGAGTTGAAGATAAGCTAGCAGCGCAGGGATGCCCCCTTATTAGGGGGCTATCCCCGTTGGAGCAAAAAGTTCACTTAATTCTTGATGGCGCAGCCTATTATCAGTCAAGGTTGGTGAAAAATGCGGTGAAAGTGCTCAATATCGAGCTTCATTACTTACCACCTTACAGTCCAAATTTAAATCCAATCGAGCGGTTATGGAAAGTGATGAATGAGAATGTACGGAATAATATTTACTTCCCCTCCAAGCAAGCATTTACTTCAGCCATCAAAGAGTTTTTCGATGTAACATTACCAGAAGTTGCAGGTTCACTTGTATCCAGAATTACGGATAACTTTCAGATTTTTAAACCTGCATCTTCAAGTTAAACGGGTATACATCTAGTAGCCATTTTTGAGCCGGAGTTAAGCGTCTAGCGGTATGTTCCGTAAGCCACTTTTGTTGATCTTGTTGCGCTGCATCATCTCGGTCGATATATAGACCATGCAGCACACGACGACGTGTTCCTGCGTAATTAATGGTGCCGCCATGCCAGGTGTGAGCGTTGAAAATCATCACGCTGCCAGCCGGGCACTCTAGATAGATTTCGTCAGGGTGCGCGCTTTCTACATCGTCTAAAACTTCTTCAGGTAACTCTGGACGTAAATGAGTGCTAGGGATAATTCGCGGTGCGCCGTTTTCACGAGTTAGGTCGTCAATTGCCCAAATAGAGTTAACTAAATGAACTTTAGGAAAGTCGGGACGTGGCTTTTTCCAATCGGCGTGCAGCGGTTGATGACCACAGTCAGGATGCGCTTCGCGCGCGTTGAGGCTAGATATTTTAAAAGCGCCACCAAATATGTGTTTACAGGCAGCGAGAGCAAGCGGGTGCGCCCATACCTTTTCCCACACTGTGCCTTTATTGATTAGGTTCGCGACTCTTGTTACGCCTTCTTCTTGGTGATGTTCAATCGCCAAGTTTTCACCTTCTCGTTCAACGAGTATGTCGATAGTTCGACGCATCTCTTCAAGCCAATCATTATCGATTACGTTGTGGATGACTGTGAAACCTAGTGTGTCTAGCTCGTGAATCATCTGTGGAGACAGTTCAAGATCTGCACCGAGCGCGTTTAAATGCGTTTGAGCGATTTGTGTCATGTAAGGTACCTTTTAATATTATTTTTAGTGCTGATTTCAACCACCAAAATAATGGACATTACGCGTTTTATAAGTAGGGGGATTGTTCGAAATACTGGATATTTGTTGATTATTGAATAAAGTGTGATTTAGTACATATCCTTAAGGTTATTGCTCGAATATCTTGTTGTAAGTTAATGGCTACAATGCTTTAAGGTTTAACTATCCTAAAATTGGGTGTAATGAAAATTCATACAGATAATCAACCATGCTAGACAAAACATATTTATTAGAAGCACTTGAATATTATGCGAACCAGACGGAAGCGATCAGTGATGTCTACTTTGCTGGCAATCTGCCTACACCTCCACCCTTGGCCTATCAGGTTCACTTTCCTCGTGTAGAAATGGTGCTGGTTGGCGAGTTGGACATGGAAGTGGGCAATAGCATAGGCGTTGATACGCAATACACGCTAAAACAGGGTGGTGTGTTGTACCTGCCCGCGGAAAGCTGGAATAAGCCTGTGTGGAACAAGCCTGTTGTGACTCTAACTGTTATGGCGGGTAAGCAGAGCTTTGGTATGAGTTTATTGAGTTGGGATGGCGAACAGTTTGACTCCGCGATTAAAGAGAGTGTCCTTCGTCGCGGCCCTCGTATTGGTACCTTTATCCTTAATGCTATCGAAGAGTTGATCAAGCAGCCTGAAAGTCAGGGCACTAAGCGTTTATTGGTTGGTTCACTGTTTAGCCATATTCTTGATCTGATTGAACGTCCAGTCGAGACACCATCTAAAAGTCATGCGCTATTTGAAGTGGTGAGGGAACATCTTGAGCAACACTATCATGAGCCGTTAACGCGTGAATCGGTGGCTAAGCATTTTTATGTGTCACCGAACTATTTGTCTCAGCTGTTTCAGAAAGAGGGGCAACTGAAGTTCAACGAATATTTAAACCATGTCCGTTTAGAGCGTGCCAAGTACTTGTTGATTGAATACGATATGAAGGTGAAAGAGATCGCGCATCGCTGCGGATTCAAGGATAGTAACTATTTTTGTCGCGTGTTTAGAAACCAAACTGCACGCTCTCCGTCGGAGTATCGCGCGCAGTATCTTAGCTCAAGTGTAACGTCAGCAGACTAGAGAATGAGCTCTGCATTAGGTGGCGCGTTGCGTATTTTTTTTATAGCTTGAATTACTTCTCCGCTATTTCTTAAAAAATGTGCAATGGAACAACGCACAATTCGCGTTTGGCTGAATCGCTCGACACCGTCAATATTGATATCTGCAATAATGACCGCAACATCAGCTTCTGCGATATCAGACTCTTCAAGTTGGTTCTCGCTCCCCAGTGCTCCTTGAGTTTCAACTGAGATTTTATATCCCGCTTTTTTACAGGCTTTTTCTAGTGCTTCGGCAGCCATATAGGTGTGTGCTACGCCACTGATGCACGCAGTAACTCCAACGATTTTCATAATGCGGTCTTTTATTAGCTATACCAATCGAGATAAATATCTCATTAGTATTATATGTTAATGCCCAACGATTGTAATATCATTGGGCATGTGATTGATTTCAATTTGCGTGTTTTATAATCCAGTGACCAAAAATCAAGGACTAGATTACATTATAGTACATCTAGCACCGTGGTATCTTTCCCATAAACACCTTCCCAATCAGCAACAAAGCCTGCGACACCAGAGTCTGTCAGTGGATGCACCAACAGTTGGTCAAATACGTCTGGCGCAATCGTTACTGAGTGTGCGCCTACTAGAGATAATTGATGAACTTGCTGCACGTTTTTAAATGATGCACCGAGAACTTTAGCGTCCAAGTTATAAGTGTCGATCAGTGCCACCATCTCAGCAGCAACATTCACACCATCGCTACAGATGTTATCTAGACGGTTTACGTAAGGGGCTAGAAACTCTGCGCCAGCAACTGCTGCCATTAGCGCTTGCTGAGGAGTAAGGATAGCCGTTGCGGTGATACGTATGCCTTCTGCGTGAATAAGCTTCATCGCTTTGAGGCCCTGAGGTGTTGCTGGCACTTTTACGATGATGTTGTTATCAAATGCTTTCAGTGCTTTGGCTTCTTCAAGCATTGTCTCTGCGTCTTTACCCATTACTTGGGCATGTAGCATACGCTCTTCACCAATACACTCACGGATATCCAATAGGATCTCTTTGAGAGGGCGTTTCTCTTTAGCGATAATGGATGGGTTAGTCGTTACCCCAGCCAGTGGGTAAAGATCTACCGCTTTGCGAATTGCGTTAAGGTCTGCGGTATCTAGCATGTAAATCATGGTGTTGCTCCTAATTTGGGGTAGGCTACGACTCGGCGCAACCAAACAAATTTAAATAAAGTGAAATTCTTTCAGGCACTTGATAATGGCATCTTTACTCTCAGTAAATACCATGCCTTGATCGGCGAGTTTGCTTGTGTCTAAACGTACATCGCGTGTTTTTGGGGCGTCCGCGGCTTCTAACAGTTCATTTAGGCGCTCTTGTTGGCCTAACTCTATGAGAATGTGCTCTGCAATCTCGTAGCGGCTCGCTGGGTTATGTGCACCAGTATGGTAGGTACCGTAAGGAATAGTGAAGATCTTCGGGAACTGTTCGATAAGCTCGTGAACGTAAGTTAGACCACGGAACTCATTGCGACGCTCTTGCATCAACTGTCCGTTAACTAGCGCTTGTAGTGTGTTCCAAACCACGTTCGGGTTGATGGTCGTGTTACGCTCAGGAAGGCCAAATAGCCAGGTAAAACGCAGTACCCACATCTCGTCGAGAATACTTGCTAGCTCTTTTTCAGCTTCAAGTTTGTTCTGACCGTACACGGTATCTGGTACAGGTTGGTCTAATTCGCTGTATGGACCTTTTTCTGGGTTACCGTTAAACACTTGCTCTGTGGAGATAAACACCAGCTTAGCACCATGTTCTTTACACGCTTTTGCTACGTTGATCGCGCCTTGAACATTGACCTTATGTGCGACATCAGGATGCTTGTTGCAGAAGTCTGTCACCGCAATCGCCGCAGCGTGGATAACGTAATCTGGTTGGAAGTCAGCAAAAGTAGCGACGACCGCTTGGTTATCCGTAATATCGAGCTGTTCAACGTCTAGGCCAAGGATTTTAAATTCGCCTTGGTAGCGGTTGATAAAACGAGTACCGAAGAAGCCTTTTGCGCCAGTAATGAGTATTTTCTTAGTCATGTTTATCCTCCAATGATGACGTGGTAGCCTTGTGTCGCAATGTGTTGGCGTATGCTTTCCACCTCTGATTTACGCGGAACCGGAACGTCTTCGAGTAGATACACCATCCCCAAGGTTTGGTATTTGTTTGCGCCATATTGATGAAATGGCAGTAAATGAATTTCGCTAAGATTGAACGGGCGCAAGAAGTTGATTACCCTGTCAGTGTTAATTAGGTCCAAGGTGTAGCCTGGGATAAGGGGTAGGCGAGGGATGACATTCGTCCCTTGCTCTACTAATTGGCGGAAGTTGTCTAAAACCAGTTCTAGATTAATCCCAATCACGGTTTTGGCCCGTTGTGGGTCCATGATTTTAAAGTCAAACAGCACTTCATCACACAATTGACCAATTTTAAGTAGTTGCTTGGTGTTACCGTGCCCCGAGGTTTCAATCGCGGTTCTGAATCCCATTGCTTTTAGTTTGCTGAGTAACTCAATAGCAAACTTAGGCTGAGTTAACACCTCGCCACCTGATAAAGTAATGCCGCCATTTGAGGTGTTGAAGAACACGTCATCTTTGGTCACTTCAGCAACAACTTCATCTAAGGTCATATCTGTCCCGACTTGCTCCCACGCGCCACTTGGACACTCATCGACATCCATGGCACAGGTTTCACAATCTATGCACTTGGATTCTCGGCGCAGGTATGTGGTGCGGTGCGAACGCGACTCAGGATTAGCACACCATGGGCAGCTTAATGGGCAGCCTTTAAAGAACACCACGGTACGGATACCAGTGCCGTCGTGCAGCGAGTAGCGCTGGATATTGAATATCCGGCCGCTGCTCGCTTGATCTTTTAGTGTTGAATTACAGCTCATGAGCGGTTCGGCGAATGATGTCATCTTGAATCTCTTTCGATAATTCAACAAAGAATGCGCTGTAGCCTGCGACACGAACGACCAGCCCTGCGTAATCTTCAGGTTTTTGCTGCGCTTTCTTCAGCGTTTCCGCATTGAGTACGTTGAACTGAACGTGTTGTAGTTTTAGCTTCATAAACGCGCGCAAGAAGTCAGACAGTTTGCTTAGTCCTGATTGGCCTTCTAGGGTTGCAGGAGTGAACTTAACGTTGAGTAGGCTGCCGTTCGAAAGTAGGTAATTGTCTAGCTTGCTTACTGATTTTAGTACCGCTGTAGGGCCAAGTTGATCTTTACCCAGCATAGGTGACAGGCCACCATCTGCTAGCTGTTCTCCAGCTAAACGGCCATCTGCAGTCGCGCCAACAACAGCACCCAGCGGTACGTGCGCTGAAACGGTGTAAGAGCCCGGAGTAAACTGACCACCGCGCGGGTTGTCATACTTCTCTACCTCTTTACAGAACAGGCGAAGAAGTTCAGAACCTAGGTTGTCGACCTCATCAATATCGTTACCGTACTTCTCGTATTTGTTCATTAGGCGAGTGCGAATCTTGTCACCTTCAGGTACATCGAAGTTGGCGTTTAGCACGTCGATAAACTCAGCAAAACTCAGACGCTGTTCTTCAAAAACAAAGCGTTTTAGCGCTTGTAGTGAGTCTGATAGGTTAGCAATACCGATACCTTGCACACCAGAGAAGTTATAGCGAGCGCCGCCGTAAGTGATGTCTTTGCCGTTCTCGATACAGTCGCTAATAAACGATGACAGTAGAGGAACTGGAGCCCAGTCACGGTGGCCAACATCACAGATGTTCGAGCCTTCGACCATTAGTTTTATGTAGTGCTTGATGTCATTGCGAATTTGCTCAACCAAGTTATCAAAGCTGATATCTGGATTGTCTTGATTGCGCTGCATGGTTAGTTCCATCACTTTGAGCAGGTTAAACATAGCGATATCATGCAGGCCATAAGTTTTGCCTGGAATAGAGAGCTCAACACAACCCACTACCGAGTAATCACGAGCGTCTTCGAGTGAAACTCCACGGTTAAGGAAGGCTGGAACCACGACCTCATCGTTGAATATTTGCGGGATACCTGTGCCAAGACGAATGGTTTCCGCAGTTTTCATTAAGAAGCTGCGATCAATGAATTCGTTGACGCGAACACCTAAGTTTGGCTGTGGAAGCTGCACGCTTTGATACGCGTCTAAACATAGGCTAGATAGAGTGTTAACCGCACTTTTACCTGTTTCAGTCAGTCCACCAAGTAAGATGGTGTAACCGGTAGGGAAACCTGCGAAGAACTTAGCACTGCCAGAAGAGCGCAGCAGTACGATATCGTTGGTTTTAATCCATAGACTTTCTAATAGCTCTTTCAGGAACGCCGGAGATACTCCAGCATCAATAGACGCTTGATAGAACGGCATCATGTATTGATCAAAGCGACCTAAAGATAGCGAGCTTGCATTAGATTCGTATTGCAGAACAATGTTCATGTACCAAAATAGCTGACAAGCCTCGTAGAAATCTTGCGGTTTACTGGTAGCGATCTTCCGAGAAATATTAGCGATTTTGACCAGTTCTGTCCTGCGCTCCGCATCATCACACGCTTCTGCCATATTCTGTGCAAGATCGGCGTAACGGTAGATATGACGAATTGAGGCTTCTAGCAATAGCACGACAGATTGATAGAACTCATTGTCTGGGTTACTTAACGCTAGGCCCTGCATTTCATCCAATAACGAACCTAAGCCGTGTTCTAGCAAGCGTTCAAAGTCGATGATGATATGGCCTTGGCCTTTATCTGTCTGGTTGACACTAAAGATTTTTTGCGCCACGGCATCTTTGACTTCGGATGGAATTTGCGCGTTGATGAAATCTTTCATTGAGCGTTCTGACCAGTAAGTCAGTATCTCGTCACGGTAAACGGCTTTATCTTGTTCTGAGATAAAAAACTTATCTTGAGGACGAGTAGCGAAGATATCGAGCTCTTTCTCAATCCAATATGGATCCATCTCTGGAGAGATAATACCTGCACGCGCCTTTACTGTGCGGTTGCCAGCAATCAACTCATCTTCGCGAATAGAAATTTCGACATTGTCGAGAATGTAGGCGGTGGCTTTTGCACGACGAATTAGCGTGTGTTCACCTTCTGTCGATTTATGGCTTTCTGTGTAAAGTAATGCGCGTTCAAGGGATATTTCACGTTGTGATTCAAACAGTGCTGACTTGAGGCGTTCAATTCTTAGGGTGCTCATTTGCTTGGCTCCTTGCATTACCAGTAATACGGTTGTTGAGCGTTTTGGTGTTTTGAACACTTATAACAAAGTTGCCGTGTGTGGATTTTTCTGCTGCGGTCACTTTGGTATCACTACTCATTGGTTTTTAGGCGCCCCCCTCTAAGGAGGAGGGGAGCAACCCTATAGGTGTGATATTGCTTATTGCTATCTTAAGACGTTACATTTGAAAGATGAGCTTCAATCTTATCCATTACTGCTGCTGCTCTCTTAACTGCGTCGCTGACACCAATACTAACCACAGTTTTGCCTTCAAAACGTTCCCTATTTTTGATGTCGATGTCTTTTGTTAAGATAACGATGTCAGCGGCTTCAATTGCTGCGGCAGTCAGCTCGTTTTCGATGCCAATTGAGCCTTGAGTTTCCACTTCACATGTCCAGCCTTTGGCTTTTGCTGCTGCGTCGATCGCTTCTGCTGCCATGTATGTATGTGCTACACCTGATGGGCATGCTGTTACTGCTACGATACTAGTCATAATTTAATTCCTTAACATTAAGTCTGAAGGGCAAGGCGTCAAGTGATAGCGAGCACGCCTTGCTTATTTTGATAGGTCTTAGTGATTAACCGATTTTGATATCTAAGTCTAAGTCGTCAGACTTTTCGTTTGTTTTCTCAAGCACCGGGCGACGTGCTTTTAGGAAGTTAACCATTAATGCTGTGACGATTGAGCCAACTGCTAGGGCAGCAATAAATCCGACGCGACCTTCAACAACTGGTAGAACAATTAGCCCACCCCAAGCTGCGTAGCTCTCTACACCGATTGTTGCTGCAGTTACTGCGCCAGCTACGGTACCGATCATGATTGATGGGATAACACGTAGTGGGTCGCCAGCTGCGAATGGGATTGCACCTTCAGTGATACCCATAGTACCCATTAGGATTGATGCACGCCCTGCTTCTTGCTCGCTCGAGTCGTACAGTTTCTTGTTGATGAAGGTTGCTAAGCCCATACCGATAGAAGGAACCGCTACTGCTACTGAAGAGATACCTGCTACGTTGTAGATGCCTTCGCCGACACACAAGATAACGAATGCATAAGCGACTTTGTTGACTGGACCACCCATATCGAAAGCGAGCATACAACCCATGATGATAGCAAGTACCACAATGCTTTCATTCTGCATGCTCTTTAGGAAGTCAGTTAGCGAAGCTGTTGCTGCACCAATTGGTTCACCAATACCCCATACAATAGCACCTGCTGTGATGAAGGTACCTATAATTGGAATAACAAAGATAGGCATGATGGAGCGAGCAAACGCGGGTACTTTTATCTTCTTCAAGTAGAAGACGACGATACCACCGAGTAGACCAGCGAAAATCGCACCGAAGAAACCTGTGTTGTACATGTTAGCGCCAATAAAAGCGGCGATGGCAGAAGGTGCTAGCGCTGAACGGTCGGCGATGGAGTAGCCGATGTAAGCAGCTAGGATTGGTACCATTAGTTGGAAACCAGCTACACCGATAAAGAATAGATCGTGCAACCATGTCCCATCTTCAGGAACGGCACCTTCACCATACATCATAACTGACGCAGCAAGTAAGATACCGCCAGCCACCACAAATGGGATCATATGAGATACACCAGTCATCAGATGTCTTCTGGTGTCCTTCAAAATTGTGATTAAATCATTCATAGACCTCTCCTTGAATTGGGTCAAATTGTATTTGTAGAATCTGTTTCACGTTGGTTTATCAGCCCGAGCTTTGAATTTAATATAGTGAGTATTTATGCTGTCTAGTTAGAGGATTTTTATGCTATTTACTGGATAATTGTTAGAGTGGAGGAGAAGTTTGATCTCTATCTATATTTATATCTAGATTAGAACTAGATAGTTTTTCTATGGTTTTAGTAATTAAAAACAATTAGTTATGTGTTTTGCTTTTTATTTTTTTATTATTTTAAGTGTTCTGGCTCACAAAATTGATAGTAAATTTGATTTTGTTCACATTTGGTTCTTAGTAATACAAAAATCCAGTAATTAGTGTTTTTGTCCAATAGCTGGAGTGCGATGATTTGTTATTGTTGTTACATCAACTCGGGCCTATCGCCTAGCAGTACAAGGACAATATGTAATGAAAACTTTCTCTTTCTCTTGTGAGCTACCAAATGGTGTTCACGCTCGTCCAGCGAGTCATGTCGAAGCGCTTTGTAATCAATTTTCTTCTGACATTACTTGGCAAAATAAACGCACAGGTATGAGTGGTAACGCGAAGAGCGTTCTCTCTCTTATTGGTACTGATACGCTTCTTGGTGATGAGTGCTTAATTACTATTGATGGTCAAGATGAAGAGTCTGCCATTAATCAACTTAGACAGTTTATCGTTAATGAGTTCCCTCACTGTGATGCACCGCTGCAAAATAATGAGAGTGCTGATGATGCTGAATTAGTACCGCTACCGCGTAATTTCTCTAATCTAGAGGTAGCACATGAGCGTGGCCGTGCCGTGAGTGAAGGTATTGGTCGCGGTACCCTCACTATTATGGGGGCGGTTAACTTCGACAGCTTAGACAACCTTCCACCTGAATTAGCGCTCAATGAAGAACAACTGCAAATGAAAAACGGTCTGGAATCAGTGATTAAGTCGATTTCGATTCAACTTAAAGCCGCAGAGCATACTGAAGGTGAAGTGTTAAAGGCTCATCTTTCAATCGCCAAAGACGAAGAGTTTCAACAAACCATTACGGGCAATTTGAATGAAGGTCAAAGCTGTGCGGATGCCATCATCGCGACAGCAAAACACTTTGGCGAGATGATGAAAAATTCGTCTAGTAGCTACATGCGAGAGCGTGAACTAGACATTCGCGATGTTTGTTATCAATTACTGCAGAGCATCTATGGTGACGAGCGATTTGCTAGCCCAACCCAGTTAATTGGACCGACAGTATGTCTGGCTGACGATCTAACGCCAAGTCAGTTTTTGGAGCTAGATAAATCTCTGTTGAAAGGGTTGATTCTATCTCATGGGGGTAGCACGTCTCACACGGTCATCTTGGCGCGCTCTTTCGCTATTCCAACTATTATTGGTTTAGATGCGGCTAAGTTAAGTGAGTTTATGGGTAAGCAGGTGATTGTGGATGGTCACTTAGGTGCAGTGGTGACGGATATTACTGAGCCTGTTGAGCGCTATTATGTTCAACAGCAAAAAATAAAAGAGATTGTTGCCACACGTCAAGCAAAATACCGTGACCTAGCCGCGACAACAATCGATGGCAAAGTTCTGGAAGTAGCAGCAAACATTGCTCACTCAGTGGAAGCACCACAAGCCTTCGCTCATGGCGCGGAAGCGGTAGGTCTGTTCCGTACGGAAATGCTCTATATGGACAGAACATCTGCGCCAGATGAACACGAACTGTACAACATCTTCTGTCAAGCTTGTGAAGCGGCGAATGGCAAATCTATCATTATCCGTACCATTGATATTGGTGGTGATAAGCCAGTGGATTACCTCAACATCCCGGCTGAAAACAACCCATTCTTAGGCTACAGAGCAGTTCGTATCTACCCTGAATTTATTGAGATGTTCAAGACTCAGCTACGTGCCATATTACGTGCTTCGGCTCACGGTAACTTGAAGATTATGATTCCAATGATCTCGTCAATGGAAGAGATCCTTTGGGTGAAGGATGTATTGGCGGAAGTGCGTCAAGAACTGCGCAAAGAGGCAGTGCCTTTTGCAGAACGCGTGCCACTAGGCATAATGCTTGAAGTTCCTTCAGTCGCTTTCATCATCGACCAGTGCTGTGAAGAAATTGATTTCTTCTCTATCGGTTCAAATGACCTGACTCAGTACTTAATGGCTGTTGACCGCGACAACGCTAAGGTTGCCAAAAACTACAACAGCTTGAACCCTGCATTCTTGCGCACCCTTGACCATGTGGTACGTGAAGTGCATCGTCATGGCAAGTGGATTGGCTTGTGTGGCGAGCTAGGTGCGAAAGGCTCCGTACTACCACTATTGGTTGGCTTAGGCTTGGATGAAATCAGTATGAGCGCGCCAAGTATTGCCGCAACTAAAGAGCGAATTTCTAAGCTTGATAGCCGTGAATGTCGCCAACTACTTAACCGCGCGATGGAGTGTCGCACTGTTCAGGAAGTTGAGCATGTTCTTGCTCAGTTCCGCATGACTCAAACAGAGGCGCCTATGGTGTCGAAAGACTGCATCAGCCTTGACCGAGATCTACGTAGTAGAGAAGAAGTGATTAAGACGCTTTCTGACAACTTGTTTATTACTGGCCGCTGTCGATACCCGAATAAACTGGCTGATGACTTGTGGGCTCGTGAGGATGTGTTCTCTACTGGACTAGGCTTTGGTTTTGCTATTCCTCATACAAAGAGTGAGCATATTGAGCAGTCTGCAATTAGCGTGTGTCGTTTAGCTAAACCTATTGCTTGGGGCGATGAAGAAGCACAGTTCATCATCATGCTAACTTTGAATAAACACGCTGCTGGTGACCAGCATATGAAGATTTTCTCTAAACTGGCGCGCAAAATTATGCATGCAGACTTTAGGGAGCAGTTAATGACTGCAAGCAGTGATACTCAAGTTGAGGCGCTGTTAAAACAAGAGCTTGAGCTCGTATAAGTTACCCCCCCGTTTATGCTTTTGGCTGTGGCGCTCTACGGAGTCACAGCCTTTTTTATAAGGATTATTTAATGGAAACGATTAAAGTCGGTTTAGTTGGCTTCGGTATTTCGGGGCAGTGTTTTCAAGCGCCAATTATCAGCGATTGCCCACAGTACGATCTTACTGCGGTTGTCTCTAGCAACGAAGAGAAAGTAAAAGCCCAACTTCCAAATGCAGAGGTTTATCCTAACCTCGAAACCATGCTTGAAGACGCCGACATCGAACTTGTCGTGGTCTCGACACCCAATCATTTGCATGTGCCGCAGGCTATGGCATCGCTGCAAGCAGGTAAGCATGTGGTGGTAGAAAAGCCGTTTTCCGTGTCATACCAAGAGGGTAAAGCGTTGTTAGATATTCAGGCTACCTCGGGTAAGGTGCTGACGGTTTATCAAAGCCGTCGTTTTGATGGCGACTTTATCACTATCAAAAAGCTGACTAGCGAAGGAAAGCTCGAAGGGATTCATACCTTTTATTCGAGTTACAATCGCTATCGACCAGAGGTAAAGGTTCGGTGGCGTGAACAAGATGTCCCTGGTGCGGGAATTCTCTATGATTTGGGCGCACACTTAATTGACCAATCTATCGCGCTGTTTGGCAATCCAGATGAGGTAACGGGCATACTACGTAACCAAAGACCGGGAGCAGAGGCTGTCGACCATTTTCATTTAGTGCTCCATTATCCAGAACGTGAAGTTATTGTCCATGGCAACTGCTTGAGCACTACAGAAGGGCCAAGATTCCAGATTTTCGCCAACAATGGTAGCTTGATCAAATATGGTATGGATAGCCAAGAGGACTTCCTTCGAGAGAAGAAAGGGCCGAGCACTCTAGGTTGGGGTAGCGAAAGCGAAGATCTTTACGGTCAGTACACCGATGTAAACGGCGTTCAGAGTCGTATTGCGACCGAACTCGGCTGTTATCAAAACTTCTATCATCAACTGGCAAATGCCATTCGCTTCGGTGAGTCAGTCCCCGTTCCAGCACATGAAGCTTTGAGTGTTATTGCTGTGATCGAAGCGGCTTCTTTAAGTGCTAAAGAGAAACGTCGAGTGAAATTACAGGAGCTACTATGATTACCGATCTAAACCAACTATTGGCGCAAGAAGCAGAGTTACAGTTTAACGAGTTTGATAATCAAACTGCGTGGGAGTTGGGCAGCTTGATTAAAAATCGTGCTGAGGCGAAACAGGTTAACGTAGCTATCGAGATTGTCTGTAACGGCCATCGCTTGTTTAGTTTTGCCATGCCTGACACGACTTGTGACAATCAATGTTGGATTGAGCGCAAGCGTAACGTGGTCGACCGTTATCAACATAGTTCTTGGTATATGGGCCAGTACTATAAGGCGAAAGGCAAAACCATTGACCAAGCATCCTTAGTTGATGCAAAAGAGTTTGCTCCCTACGGTGGTAGTTTTCCTTTGATTATTCGAGGCGTGGGTGTGGTTGGCTCTATCTCTGTATCTGGCCTTCCTCAGTATGAAGATCACAAGCTAGTGGTAGATACTATTGCCGACTATCTCGCAGGTGAAAAGGCGTAACTATGGACATATTACAAAGGGCACGTGATGTAATCGCCCAGGAAGCGACCGCTATTGCCAATATAGAAGTCGATGACAACTACGAGAAAGTAGTAAAGCTTATCTTAGATTGCGACAGTAAGGTCATTACCACAGGGATAGGTAAGGCAGGATTGATTGCGAAAAAGATGGCCGCTACCTTAAGTTCCATTGGTAGCCCAGCAGTGTTCCTTCACGCCGCCGAGGCAGCCCATGGCGATCTCGGCATCGTCAATAGCAATGATATCCTTATTGCCTGTTCAACCAGTGGTAAATCACGTGAGGTGATTGAGATCTTAGAGTTAGTACGTCACCTTGGTGTCAGACACATCGTTGGTATTACCTCGCATCCAGATTCAGAGCTTAGAGAACATTGTGAATATGTGCTGAATATGGGGCAGCATAAAGAGGCGTGTCACCTAAACTTAGCACCGACGACCACAATTGCCGTGATGCTGGCGATTTGTGATGCGATAGCAATGTCTGTTTCAGAAGCAAAAGGGTTCACCAAACAAGAGTACGGCCTTAGGCATCACGGCGGCTACTTAGGAAGAGCCTCGCGAATCAACAATAATTGATTGCGTGACATCTCAATATTAACAAGAACGCACATTTTTCTAGTTTATCGAACATCTAACCTACATATCGCGACGCGTTGGTTATCTAAATTGTTTACAAATTCATAATAACTCGCACTTTGGGGCATTTGCTTCTTGTGGTTGAAAAAACCTAACCAAGTACATTCCATATGAGGAGGTCAATTTGAATCCGACGAAATGGGTTAGCGTGACTCTAAATCCTGCTATAGACCTGTCTGCTGAAGCGGACAATTTTTCGGTTAATCAAGTTAATATAGTCAAAGAGCAGCACAGCTACGCTGCTGGCAAAGGGATAAATGTCGCTAAGGTGATGTCAGATCTTGGTGCATCAGTCACTTTGACAGGGTTCCTTGGCCACAACAATCAAGAGTTATTCGATAAGACGTTTGACGCTAGTGGGCTAGATGCGCAGTTTGTTAGCGTGGATGGCACCAATCGAACCAATATCAAAGTCCACGCTCGTAACGGAGAAACAACCGACATTAATTTTGGTGGCTTTTCCGTACAGCCTAATCATATAGAACGGCTTCATCGCAAGCTTTTAGAACTCGCGTACGACCATGACGGTTTTATTTTTACCGGTAGCCTGCCTGAAAATATTGATGAAAACGTAGTTACAAGTTGGATGCGAGAGCTAAAACAGCTCGGCAAAAAGGTCGTTCTTGATAGCAGTAAAGCCATGTTGAAAGCGGGTGTTTCTGTCCAACCTTGGTTGATTAAGCCCAACGAAGCAGAAGCTTCTGAACTTCTTGGCCGTGCAATAGGCTCAATCGAAGATGGCGTCACTGCCGCCCAAGAGTTAGTAGAGCTTGGCATTGATAATGTTCTTATTTCGATGGGTGAGAAAGGTGTAATTTGGGCGACAGAAACAGAAGTATTAGTTTCGACGCCTCCGACGGTTAAACCTGTCAGCACCGTTGGGGCGGGTGACTCTGTGGTTGCAGCGTTCTGTTGGGCGAGTCAGTTTGACAATCCCTACAGGCAGATTGCCAGTGCGACAGCGATAGGAGCTTTGGCGGTATCTCAAGTGGGGGTTGGCGTTGCCTCAATTAATTTACTTGATGAAATGCTCAAGCAAGTTCTTGTACAGTGGTACGTGGTTTAAATGACGCATGGGGCCAAGTATGAGATTAAGTGATCTCGCTAAGTTAGCTGGTGTGTCTAAAACGACTGCGAGTTATGTATTAAGCGGCAAAGGTGACCAATATCGAATCAGTTTACCCACACAGAACAAAGTATGGGCACTAGCCGAGCAGCATAACTATCGACCTCATATTGCTGCTAGAGTGTTACGTGGAGGTCGAAGTCAACTGGTTGGCGTTGTATTACCTAATTTGCACGAGCCAAAGGCAATGAAGTGCTTGGCGAGAATAGAAAAACTCTCTCGAAAACTCGGGTATCGTCTTTTCATCAGTTGCAGTGAATCCTCAGATACGAGTGCAGAAGATTTGTACCGCGATATGTTGCTACAGGTCGATATTGCGGTCTGGATCACTCAAAATCAAAACGAGTTAGGCCTACAAACTGATGTGCAAGTGCAATACCCAAGAGCAGACAAACCGACCATTAAGTTGATGGAAGCTACTATACGTAAAAAAAAAACAGTAATGACGTCGCTATTCAAAGTGGCCAATCGGATAGTACTTTCTTATTAACAGCTGTGTCACAGAACATAGATTGGTGTTCAAAAATACTATTGAGTGAAGATTTGTACTATTCCCGCAGGATAACTTTGTTGTTCAAATGGAACAGAAAAATTACTTAAATCATTATCATAAGTAGAGGTAAATTATGATCACAACGACAGTTTTTCCTGGACGTTATGTTCAAGGTAAAGGTGCTAGAAAGCTTCTCGGTGAAGAGCTGCAACGATTTGGACAAAAAGGTATGATGATTTGTGACCCGTTTGTTTATGACAATATCTTGTCCGAGTTTGAATCCCATTTAAGTCAAGTAGAGGTTGATATTGTCTCTTTTTCTGGAGAGTGCTGTGATCAAGAGATTTCTCGATTAGTCGATCGCTTAAAGATCAGAGGCGGACAGTTTGTAGCGGGTCTTGGCGGTGGGAAAACTATTGATACAGCGAAAGCAGTCGCGCACTTTGCTGAAGTAGTGGTCACTGTTGTACCTTCTCTCGCTGCCAGCGATGCGCCATGTAGCGCGCTTTCAGTGATTTATACACCTCAGGGTGAATTCGATCGTTATTTGATTCTGCCGCAAAACCCTAACTTGGTTTTAGTCGATAGTGAAATCATTGCTAAAGCCCCGACTCGTTTGCTGGTGGCAGGTATGGGTGATGCTCTAGCTACTTGGTTTGAAGCAAATTCTTGTATGCAAAGCTTCGCGACTAATATGACAGGTCGCTTAGGTTCGATGTCGGCATACGCGCTGGCAGAGCTTTGTTACAACACTTTGCTAGAGTATGGCCATCTTGCCAAAGTATCTAATGATGAAGGGATAGTAACCACAGCGTTGGAGCGTGTTGTTGAAGCCAATACATTGCTCAGTGGCTTAGGTTTTGAAAGTGGCGGCCTTGCAGCTTCGCACGCTATCCATAATGGTTTAACTGTGCTAGAGCCAACTCACTCCTATTTACATGGTGAAAAGGTTGCGTTTGGTGTTCTTGCCTCACTATTCCTAACAGGTAAAGATCCACAAACTATCGAGCAGGTTTACCAGTTCTGTGAACAAGTGGGTCTTCCAACTACGCTAGCGGACATCGGCCTTGAACAAGTAGATGATGCTGATCTAGTTCGAGTAGCACAAGCGGCATGTGCAGAAGGTGAAACCATTCACAACGAACCTAACCCAGTTGATCCAGACGCGGTGTTTGCCTCAATTAAAGCCGCAAACGCAGAAGGTTGTCGACGCAAAAGCTCTTAGCTTCAAATAGCGAGCCCATACCAAATGCCAATTTTGCGTTATCAACTACAATTTCATCAATCTATTCAGAACGTGAATAAAAGAGGCTTCTTATTGTAATGGTACGGTTAGCTTGGATGGTATTTAAGCCTTATAATTATCACTACTTATAAGGAATCTGATATGTCACCAAAATTACGAGTGCAAATCACCCCTCAACAGAAGCTTAAATATGCCAAGATGATGGTTGAAGATGGTTACACCAATCAACAGATACAAGATATCAGTGGTGCTTGTTCATCAGCTGTAGTGCGCTGGAAGCGCCAATATAAAGAAGAAATGTTAAGCATGACACCCACTAATAGAGTGGCATTAACACCAGAGCAGCAACGTATACAAGAGTTGGAAAAACAACTTGCTAGAGCCAAAAGAGACATCGATATATTAAAAAAAGCCAGCGCCTTGTTCATACATTAAAGCGACCGCTCCGGTCATTGAAATGATTGTCGGTAATCTACTACGAAATGCTATTGCCGCGACGCGTCAAGGTAAAATAACCATCACACTTAGCCAAGCTGAACTCATTATCCAAGACCAAGGTATGGGGCTGTCCGATCAATCGAGCGAGGATGGACATGGTTTGGGGCTACTGATCGTTAGCGACCTCTGCCAACATTATGGTTGGTTTTTTAACCTCAGTAATCATGAGCAAGGCGGATGCATTACTCGTATCTGCTTTCAAGAAGAACATGTTGACGAGAAACCATTAAACGAATAACGACCTTACCCTGTGAAGCTGCATTGAAGCAAAGATAGGTATATACTGCCGCACTGTTTTATGTAGGCTCTGATAATGAAACTATCCGACACTCCTATCACGCAGCACATTTTTGCTAATAAGCATTTTTATTTAAAACGTGATGACCAGTTACACAGCCATTTCTCTGGTAATAAGGCCAGAAAATTTATGGCGCTGCTAGATACTAAAGATGAGATCACAACAACGTTAATCAGCTATGGGTCCGTACAAGCCAATTCATTATACTCAATGGCTGCGCTAGCCAATATTAAGGGTTGGTCCTTTGAGTTTTATGTCGACCGAATCCCGTTATGGCTCAAGCAAAAACCGATCGGCAATTACCGTGGAGCACTTGATCTAGGCGCAAAAATCGTTGAAGTGAGTAGCGTTTCCCCAGTGCCTATCCACCCTGAAGAATATATTCGCACGCAGCGGCAGCCTGATGCTCATTGCTTGGTGATGCCTGAAGGTGGACGCTCACCGATCGCTAAAGTAGGCATTAAACAGCTCGCGATGGAAATTCTGAATTGGGCACGGTTTGAGAACAAACAATCTTTTGTGGTTGCACTTCCCTCTGGTACTGGAACAACCGCGTTATTTCTCCACAAATATTTAAAGCCACATGGTATTGAGGTGCTCACTTGTTCATGTGTCGGGGGTAATGACTATCTGACCAAGCAGTTTGATGACTTAGGAGAAAGCGACCACCCAGTCATATTATCTCCAAACAAAAAACATCACTTTGGGCAATTGTATGCCGCTGACTACCACGTTTGGCAGCAACTCCTAGAACAAACACATGTTGAGTTTGATCTACTCTACGACCCATTAATGTGGCAATGCTTGCTGCCTTGGATGCAAGATAACCCACAGCAATCTATTATTTATATTCATCAAGGTGGGATGCTAGGAAACGAAAGCATGCTACCTCGCTACCAACGTAAATTCGGTTAAGCTAATAAAACGAGGAACATGATGATGCTGAGAACTTGGGTCGAGACTCAAATCGGTGGATATGTGTTAATATAGCCACCTGATTTTTGATTGTTTTTAACTCATGGCTACCATTCAAGTTAAATGTCGTTTCTGCAATAAAACTGAGCCCGTCCGTAAGCATGGAAAGGGACATTCTGGCTTTCCTCGTTTCAGGTGTCTCGACTGTCGAAAGAGCTTTCAACTCGATTACGTTTACGAAGCCCGCAAGCCAGATGTAAAAGAAAAGATTGTAGATATGGCAATGAATAGTTCTGGTGTTAGGGAGACCGCCCGAGTATTGAATGTCACATACAACACAGTATTGAGCACTTTAAAAAACTCTCGCCAAGGCAAGTAATCTTAATACCTTTCGATAGAGCAAACATCACTCTAATTTGTGAAGTTGATGAGCAGTGGTCATTCGTAGGTAATAAGAAAAACCGACGATGGCTTTGGTATGCATGAGAGCCGCGTTATAAACGCATCATTGCTCATGCATTTGGTAAACGTAATACAGATGCATTGCGAGCACTACTTACTTTACTAGCGCCGTTCGACATCCGCTTCGACTTCACTGCCTACACGAAAGAGCAACCAAGAGAAAAGCACGTTGTTGGCAAAAGATTCACTCAGCGAATTGAGCGAACCAACCTGACACTACGTTCAAGATTGAAGCGCCTTGTTCGTAAAACGATCGGTTTTTCAAAATCAGAAGAGATGCATGACAAAGTTATAGGGACGTTTATCGAGCGGGAGTTCTACTGGTAATTCAACTGATTTGAGTCACGACCGAAAAACCGCGTTATGAGACATAAAAAAAGCCCAGAGCAAAAGGCACTGGGCGGATACAAATAAACATAGGAGTTAAATAAGAAAAAGCAGTGGTGCAGTTATCAGTAAGAAGAAAAATTCGACGGCCTGTAAAACTCTTGATGCTCTGTTAACTACACCTATTCAGACTAAGCTTTTCTCAATGAGTTCACTTTTTTATTAAAAATTTTCTATCAATTTTTTAAATTAAATAAATTCAATCAGTTGTCTAAATTTTCCACGACTCTGGTCAGACCATCTTTCAAAAATGTGATGTTAATTGCTTGTTAATTAAATGTGTCAATAGTATATTTCAAACACGTGTTTGATACGAGTGATTGAAATGGCATCAAGAAGTAGTACCAAAGATAAAATCCTAAATGTAGCCGAAGGATTGTTTGCTGAGCATGGCTTCAACGATACTTCGTTAAGAGCTATTACCAGCAAAGCTGGCGTGAACTTGGCCTCTGTTAATTATCACTTTGGTGACAAAAAAACATTAGTTCGTGCGGTACTGAATCGTTATTTAGAGGCTTTCATGCCTGCCGTTAACGAAGCTTTAATGACATTGAATACTCAAGAACAATACAGCATGGCCGATGTTTTTGAATCTTTACGTGCCCCACTTAGGTCCTTAAATGATTTAAGGCCTAATGGTACGAGTCGTTTTATGTTGTTGATAGGAAGAGGTTATACCGATGTGCAAGGTCATTTACGTTGGTTTATCACCACTCGTTATAGTGAGGTGTTGTCACTTTTCACACAGTCAGTGTTGAAAGCCAACCCAAGTTTAACGCCTGAAACACTTTTCTGGCGCTTGCATTTCACGTTAGGTACTTGTGTTTTTACTATGGCTTCAAGCCAAGCCTTGGCCGATATTGCCGAGAATGATTTTGGCACACAAGTGGATGTAAAAACCGTGGTTGACATGATAATCCCCTATTTGGCTGCCGGTGTGGCTGCTGAGTAACTACCCAACTATTTATTATAATAAAGCAGTAAAAATCCAAGTGAACAAAAGGATCTGAACTATGAGCTCTCTACGAAGAAAATGGATAAGCGACCCAGCTTTTAAACTGTTTAAACAGGTATTGCCACCGTTATCTGATACGGAAAAAGAGGCGATGGAAGCCGGGAGTGTTTGGTGGGATGGGGAGCTATTTTCTGGCAAGCCAGATTTCAAAAAGCTGCATCATTACCCTAAACCAACGTTATCAAGTGAAGAGCAATCTTTCATTGATAACGAGTTAGAAACCCTGTTATCAATGCTAGATGATCACAAGATCGTAAAAGAAGATCGTGATTTACTTAAAGAGGTATGGGAATTCTTACGTAAAGAGCGTTTCTTTTCTCTTATCATTTCTAAAGCTTATGGTGGCCGAGAATTTTCAGCATTAGCGAACTCTACAATTGTGTCACGTATTGCGACTCGTAGTATCAGTACCGCTGTTACCGTTATGGTACCAAACTCGCTTGGGCCTGGTGAACTTCTTTCTCACTACGGTACACAAGAGCAAAAAGATTATTGGTTACCGCGTCTTGCTGATGGTACCGATATCCCTTGTTTTGCTTTGACAGGCCCTGAAGCGGGCTCTGATGCTGGTGGTATTCCTGATCAAGGCGTGGTTTGCTATGGCAAGCATGAAGGTAAAGAAGTGCTTGGTATCAAGCTGAGCTGGAACAAGCGTTATATAACGCTCGCTCCGGTGGCAACCGTATTAGGTCTGGCATTTAAGCTGAGTGATCCTGACAAGTTATTGGGTGACAAAGAAGATATTGGCATTACCTGTGCTCTCATTCCTGCCAATCATAAAGGGGTAGAAATTGGCGAGCGTCATGACCCA
Organism: Vibrio sp. S12_S33; assembly: GCF_963889785.1. Taxonomy (NCBI): domain Bacteria; kingdom Pseudomonadati; phylum Pseudomonadota; class Gammaproteobacteria; order Vibrionales; family Vibrionaceae; genus Vibrio; species Vibrio sp. S12_S33. Next base: position 32,728 of record NZ_CAWPQZ010000005.1, read on the forward strand.
CTTGGCCTTGCTTTTATGAATGGCCCGACTCGTGGACAAGATGTTTTCATACCAATGGATTGGTTGATTGGCGGTGCGGATTATGCAGGTAAAGGTTGGCGAATGTTGGTTGAATGCTTATCTGCTGGGCGTGGTATCTCTCTACCTGCATTGGGAACGGCAATTGGTCATCTGACTTCTCGCACGACGGGTGCTTACGCTTATGTTCGCAAACAGTTCGGAATGTCGATAGGTAAATTTGAAGGTGTTGCTGAAGCATTAGGACGTATTGGTGGGCTAACTTATTTATTGGAAGCGACGCGCACGTTGACAACGACCTCACTAGACCTTAAAGAAAAGCCGGGTATTGTGACCGCGATTGCTAAATACCACATGACGGAAATTGCCCGTACGATCTTAAATGATTCGATGGATATTCATTCTGGGCGTGCGATTCAAGATGGCCCAATGAATTATTTAGGTACGCATTATCTAGGTATTCCCGTTGCGATTACGGTGGAAGGGGCGAATATTCTGACTCGTAACCTAATGATTTTTGGTCAAGGCGCAACGCGTTGCCACCCTTATGTACTGAAGGAAATGGAAGCTGCGGCCAACCCAGATGTTAAGCAAGGCGCTAAAGATTTCGACAAGCTGCTGTTTAAACATATCGCTCATGCTACCAAGAACACGTTCGGTGCTGTGGGCGCTGCGTTGACAGGTTCACGCTTTATTAAAGCAGATATGAGTGGACCAACTAAAACTTATTATCAGCAGTTAACCCGTATGAGTCGTGCTCTAGCGGTGAGTGCAGATTTTGCCATGTTGACTCTAGGTGGTGAGCTTAAACGTAAAGAAATGATTTCCGCGCGCTTGGGCGATGGTCTAAGTTATCTGTACATGGCATCAGCGACGCTGAAAAAATACGAAGATGAAGGACGTCAACAGGCTGACCTAGATTACGTGCACTACGCTGTTCAACACTGTTTGCATCATGCGGCTCAGTCATTGCAAGAAGCCTATACAAACTTCCCGACTAAAGTTGTTGGACGTTTATTAAAAATATTGGTATTCCCATTGGGGAATCATTTTGCAAAACCGAGCGATGAATTGTCAGTTAAATTAGCAGAAAGCTTAATGACACCTGGTGCCCACCGTGATCGTCTTACACATCTCTGTTACATCGGAGAAGAAGAAAATGACAGTGTTGGATTAATGGAACAAGCTTTTTTAGCTATGTACGGTATTAATAGCCTTGAGCGTAAGCTGTTCCGCGCTGCCAAAGAGGGTAAAATCGCCCGCAAAGGCGTACTGGCTGATAGGCTTGCTCAGGCTTTACAAGCTAACGTTCTGACTCAAACTGAAGTTGATCAAATTTTAGAAGCAGATAAATTGCGTTATAAGGCAATACAAGTTGACCATTTTAGTCATGATTTTAGCGAGGTAATGACCAATAAGCCGGGAAAGCCAAAGCTAAATAACGTCGCGTAGCGAGTAAAAATAACGCTGATTAATTAAGGCACCTATCAAGGGTGCCTTTGTTTTTTGGGAAACAGTGATCCAACCACTTGCAATTTCTGCTTATTTTGAAAGAAATAAGGTGAGATTTGTGGGCGAAACTTTTATCCTAGCTGAGATTTTTGAAGGAAGTTGAATATGATCATCAAACCTAAAATTCGCGGATTTATCTGTACGACAACGCACCCAGTGGGTTGTGAAGCTAATGTAAAAGAACAAATTACTTACACTAAAGCGCAAGGTCCAATTAAAAATGCACCTAAGCGTGTACTTGTTGTGGGCTCATCAAGTGGTTATGGCCTGTCTTCTCGTATTGCAGCAGCCTTTGGCGGTAATGCTGCGACTATCGGGGTTTTCTTTGAAAAACCAGCGACAGAGAAGAAACCAGGAACTGCCGGTTTCTACAATGCGGCTGCGTTTGACAAACTTGCTCATAAAGCGGGTTTATATGCGAAAAGCCTAAATGGTGATGCATTTTCTAACGAAGCTAAAGAAAAGACGATTGAACTGATTAAACAAGACCTAGGTCAAGTTGATATGGTGGTTTATTCGTTAGCTTCTCCAGTGCGTAAATTACCAGAGACTGGTGAATTGGTTCGTTCATCGCTAAAGCCTATTGGTCAAACTTACACATCAACGGCGGTTGATACCAATAAAGACACTATTATTGAAGCCAGTGTTGAACCTGCGACTGAGCAGGAGATTGAAGACACAATCACAGTAATGGGTGGTCAGGATTGGGAGTTATGGATTAAGGCTCTATCTGATGCAGGTGTGCTTGCGCAAGGTTGTAAGACCGTAGCGTATAGCTACATTGGTACAGAATTGACATGGCCGATCTATTGGGATGGCGCTCTTGGTAAAGCCAAGATGGATCTAGACCGTGCAGCCGCTGAACTTAATGAGAAACTATCTGCAATTGGTGGTACGGCAAATGTTGCTGTTCTTAAATCGGTTGTGACTCAAGCGAGTTCGGCGATTCCTGTTATGCCTTTATATATCGCCATGGTGTTCAAGAAGATGCGAGAGCAGGGCGTACATGAAGGTTGTATGGAACAAATCTACCGCATGTTCAGTCAACGTCTTTATAAAGAAGACGGCAGTGCCGCAGAAGTTGATGAGAAAAATCGTCTGCGCCTAGATGACTGGGAATTGCGTGAGGATATCCAACAACATTGTCGTGAATTGTGGCCGCAAATCACGACTGAAAACCTAAAAGAACTGACGGATTACGTTGAGTATAAAGAAGAGTTCTTGAAACTGTTTGGTTTTGGTGTGGAAGGTGTTGATTACGAAGCCGATGTTGAGACAGCAGTTAAATTTGATGTGATTGATATCTAATCATATTTATTTAATCGTACGTCAAATGCAAAGAGGCACTCAGAAATGAGTGCCTCTTTTAGTTTTGCAACCCTACCCCCTCTTCTTTGGAAAGGGGCATTATCTAGCTGAGCAGAATTAAGATCGTACCGGTTAAAGTCATCAATATATTGGCTATCGCGTAGGTACCAGCATAGCCTAGAGCAGGAATGGTAGATTTAGCATAGTCATTAACAATATCCATCGCTGGAGCGCAGGTGCGAGCACCGATGATCGCACCAAACAGCAGAGCACGGTTCATTTTTAAAATATACGCCCCCACTAAGTAAGCAAAAACGACCGGTACCACACTGACTAAGAAAGCTAAGCCGATAACCTGAATACCAACGTCTGCGAGGTGCTCAAACATTTTGCCACCTGCGCTTAAGCCGATACCGACCATGAAGAACATCAAGCCAAGATCTTTGACCATATTTAGTGCTCCTTGAGGAACATAGCCAAATGTTGGGTGATTAGCTCTTAAAAAACCGAGCATAATACCTGAAAGCAAAAGCCCAACTGCATTACCAAGACCGAATGAAACTTGACCAAAAGTCATGGTAATTAAACCAAATAAAATACCAATAATGAAGAAGCTACAAAACGCTAATAAATCGGCCATTTGACTGTGAATCGAAATGAAACCAATTTTGTCCGCTAACCCTTGTACTCGGCTTTTTTCGCCACTGACCTGCAACACATCCCCTTTAGCGAGTACAATGTCTAAGTCCATTGGCATCTCAATCTGAGCGCGAATCACTCGGTTAAGGAAACAACCGTATTCTGACAAATTAAGGTCTGATAAGCGTTTTCCCGCGATGCTGTCACTTTTAACAACGATTTCTTCTTCAGAGATACGCAGGTCAAGCAGGTTACGGTCAAAAACCTCTTTCCCATTTCGAAAACTTGGGTCAAGTCGAGCATGGCTGTCAGGGAAACCAACGAGTGCGATTTCATCACCTTCTTGCAATATGGCGTCACCATCTGGGTGGGCGAGAATACCGTTACGGCGAATACGTTCAATATAGCAGCCGGTTTGTCGATAAATACCCAGCTCACGTAAGTTACGGCCATCGACCCAATTAATCAGTTCTTGTCCAACACGGTAAGCACGAATAATGGGCAGATACACCTTACGTTGGCCGCTGCCGCCTAAGCCACGTTCTTGGGCAATCTGCTGAGCAGAGTCAGATAAATTTTGTTTCTGTAATTTAGGCAATAACTTAGCGAACATGATCATGCTAATAAGGCCAATTAAATAGGCCATCGCATAACCGACAGAGACATTATCTAAAATAAGAGAAAGATCCATCGACCTTGGTAGTGTTGCTAGCCCTGAATTTAAGGCATCTTGCGCACCGACTAGGACAGGTGTTGAGGTTAACGCGCCAGCCATCATACCAGCCGCTAAGCCAAAATCGAGATTGAGATAGTAGCTACCAAAATAGGTAATCCAAGTTGCAGTGACCAAAACCACTAAACTTAAAATAAGATAATGTTTCCCATCTCGAAAGAAAATACCAAAGAAGTTCGGACCAGCTTCGATACCGACACAATAGATAAACAGCATAAAACCAATGGTCAACGCTTCGGCATTAAAGGAGAAACCGAGGTGTCCCATAATTAACGATGTAATCAATACACCGATAGAATTACCCAGTTGCAAGCTACCAAAACGAATTTTGCCAAATGCTAGGCCAATCGCTAAGACAACAAAGATAAGAAGAATAGGGTTCTGTTCAAGCAAAAGTACGACGTCGATATTCACGGCTCAACTCGTTATGTGTGCCAAGAGGTAGGTTAAGTGTGGGAATTGTATCTTAATATTGCAAAAAGATAAGTGAAATTTTTGATATTTGACAATTCACTGACTCGATCGAATAAGGATAGAATTTATTGATATCAAATGGTAAAAACCCGCCATATATCAGCGGGTTCTAATGTTTTCATCTTTTACTCGTCGAATAGACCTAAATGCTCTTTCGCGTAAGCTTCAAATTCGGTGCAGCCGCCAATGTGTTCCTGGTCGATAAAGATTTGTGGCACAGTTTCTACTGGTTTACCGACCGTTTTTTCCAAATCGGCTTTGCTGATACCTTCAGCATGGATATCAACATAACGGTAGTTGAAGTCATCACGCTTCAGTTTCAATGTGTCTGCGTGTTCTTTAGCGCGAACACAGTAAGGGCAACCAGGACGGCCGAAAATAACAACGAACATAGCTTTCTCCTTTATTCTGTTTCGTGCAACTATGCACGATTCAAGAAAGGAAATAAAGTGGCAATCACCTGTTGTTTCAATAGGTAAAATCTATTGCTGAATTCTTAAACAATACAAACTAGTTCTTTTAATATGTTATTAATGTATGCAAGCTTTCTTCGCTGTGATACCACGCATAAACCCATGGTTTTTACGTAGTTATTATCTTCAAGTTGCACTGCATCAAGAAAAAATAACGAGGATAAGTGCACTCTAAAACCAGCTAATTAGGATTAGAGAAAAGGAACACATTCATGTTTCAATTTATGACAGCAACTCGGATCATTTTTGGAGAAGGGGCGTTGCCAAATTCGCTCTCAATCTTAAATCAATATGGTTACAGCGTGTTACTGGTCTCAGGCAAAGAACGATCACGATCACGAATCATCACTCAATACCTCAATACTCAAAATATGCGTTATCAGCATGTGGCTATTACGGGTGAACCCAATATTACTATGGTTGAAGAAACAGCTATCCTTGGTCGCAGGTTTAAGCCTGACATGGTGGTGGCTATCGGTGGTGGCAGCGTTATTGACATGGGTAAAGCACTTGCGGCAATTATTCCCAATCAAGGAAACGTGTACGACTATGTTGAAGTTGTTGGCAGAAGCGTTCCACTTAAAACCAAACCTATTCCTTTTATTGCCATTCCTACAACCGCTAGTACTGGTGCTGAAGTAACGCGTAATGCGGTACTAAAATCAGGGCAAGACAAAGTTAAAGTGAGTTTACGTAGCCCTGAAATGTTAGCAGATGTAGCCATTGTCGACCCAACACTCACTTACGGAACCGATATGTATACTTCTGGGCGAGGTGCAATGGATACGTTTACCCATCTGATGGAGGCCTATGTGTGCGGAGAGCCAAACCTATTGACCGATATGGTATGTGAAGAAGGTTTACGACGGTTAAGTCGCTCTATTTTACCTGCTTGTCGCAAAGATGATAAAAAAGCACGTGCTGATTTATCATTTGCTGCCATGTTGGGTGGTATGGCTATCACTAATGCTAAATTGGGTGCCGCGCATGGATTAGCCTCTGCATTAGGTGGAAAATTAGAGGCACCACATAGCGTGATTACGGCGCGTTTAGCTCCGCATGTGATGTATGAAAATATTCGCTCTGCACGAAAAGCTAAACGTAAAGATCTACTTGGTCGTTATGAGAAAATTGCACAAATCGTTACTGGTCGGAATAACGTACATGTAGAAGATGGTGTTTTATGGGTAACAATGATGCTTGATAAACTACAGTTGCCAAACTTAAGCCAATTTGGTGTTTGCAGTACCTCTTTTGAAAAGGTTGCTGATGATGCTTTGCAGTCGGTTGCTATCAAGGGCAATCCTTTACCGTTAACGCAAGAGCGATTGGTTTATATTTTGAATCAAGTTTGTGGCTGTCAGGCTGGGTGTAAAGAACTAGATGCTAATGCAGCAAATCGTGTAGAGATTGTGCATGATCCAATGCTGCAACAGAGAAGTAAACAAGATTAAAAAAACGGAGCCAGTGGTAACGGCTCCGTTCAAAATTAAAATTGTGATAGTTTATCGTAACGTGAATCTTTCAAAGCATCTTTTACTCGCTTTAAATTTTCACGAAAGCCAGAACCTCTGCGCAAAGTAAACCCTGTGGCTAGTACATCAATGACGGTCATTTGTACGACACGGCTGGCCATTGGCATATAAACATCCGTATCTTCTGGTACATCAAGTGAGATCGAAAGTGAACTGGCTTTATCCAATGGCGAGTCTTTCGCCGTGATAGCGATAACCGTTGCGCCATTTTCACGAGCAAGATTCGCTATCTCAACCTGGCTTTTAGTTCTACCAGTGTGAGAAATTAAGACGATCACATCGTTATCAGTGCAGTTAATGCAGCTCAAACGTTGCATAACGATATCTTCAAAACAAGTGATAGGAATATTGAATCGGATAAACTTGTTCTGGGCATCTTTTGCAACTGCAGAAGAGGCGCCTAATCCAAAGAAAGATATACGCTTAGCCTGAGTAAGCAGATCCACTGCACGATTGATTTGCATGGGATCTAAGCTATTTTTTGCTACATCCAAACACGCCATGGTTGATTCGAAAATCTTATGCGTATAAGCATCAGGACCATCTTCTTCTTCAACATTACGATTTACATACGGAGTTCCGTTAGCAAGGCTTTGTGCCAAGTGAAGCTTGAAATCAGGAAAACCTTTGGTGTCTAAACGACGACAGAAACGGTTCACCGTGGGTTCGCTGACATCTGCCATTTTAGCCAGTGTTGCGATACTTGAATGAATCGCCGTCTGTGGTGAAGCCATAATGACCTCAGCAACTTTACGTTCCGACTTGCTAAAATTTTCCAAGTTTTTTTGAATTTTTTCTAATGTATTCATAGTGTTCACGCGGGCGAAGAGAACAACTCGTTGATTTTACCAATGATCTTTTTGGGAGAGTGGAACTAATGCCTTTCCTAAAAAGGTAGATTAAACCAACGCCATGAAGGGAGTATAAACCGAGGTTGTAGAATTCTGTAACAATTCAGCTCATCAATTGATGAGAATATGACAAGCCTCAAACAAAATTTCATGAAAACTACATATTTGAGGTTTAAATAGAGGAAAAATGAAAATTTTGGCTAATTAATGATTAATTAGTTACAGCAAAAAGAAATAAATTTTCAATTTGCTGTAACTGATCACGTTAAATTTGGCCAAGGATCTGCTGTGATTGCTGGTCAATTTTAAGCATAAGGTTAGGGGCTAATTTAACGATCTGGCGTTGTTCTTCTAAAACGGAGCCTAATATTTCATTGGTGGTCAGTGGGTTAGCCAATACAACACGAAAAACTATAGTATCCAATTTGTCCCAGTGCTCTGGGTTTAAGCGGGTACGAGAAACAAATGAGCGACCAGTTTCTCTTTGTTTTTTCTGTACAAATTGAGTGAGTTCGTTGAGTAGTTCGTTCAGTTTTGCTTTTTGTTCAGCGGTTGACAACTTGAGGGCTTTTTGCGTTATTGGAGGAAGGTAACGATAGGTTAGCAGACAGAGCTCGGGTTCAGAGATTAACTCAAAATCGTTTTGTTGTTTAATCAAGTCGGCAAAATAGCGTGCTTTATTAATACTTTGATCGATCAATAACTCATAACCCGGCCGACTGATGATATGCATACTGGCATACACTAGCATAGCCATACCAGAGCGAGACCCTTCCAATGTGTGGCTACCGAGATCTTTCGACCCTTTGCGCAAAATATACTGTGCGTGATGTTCAATGGAATGCATTGCGTCTGGGTTTTTGAATAACACCATTCCTGCACCCATCGGGATATATAACTGTTTATGTGCGTCAATTGTTACTGAGTCAGCGAGTTCAATACCATCAAGTAAATGGCGGTAGTTATTCGACATTAATGTTGCGCCGCCCCAAGCTGCATCAACGTGGAAATGGCAGTTTTCTTGCTGGCAAATAGCCGCAATATCTTTTAACGGATCGATTGTGCCAGTTTCAGTTGTACCAGCAACGCCAATGACAGCAAACGGTTTAATCTTATCTATTTTTAGCTGGGTGATTTTCGCTTTTAAGTCATCAGGACACAGTCGATTATTATTATCAGTTTTTACTGAAATCAGGCTGTCTTGACCAATCCCCAGTACATCCGCTGCTTTTTTCAGAGAATAATGGCCGCGTTCAGACACTAATATCGCCAGTCCATTATATCCATAATGTTGCATTGCCTTAAATAGGCCTTCTTTTTCAACGCCTTTAAAATCACCTTGTGCTTTGAGTGCATTATTGCGTGCCACCCAAAGAGCAGTAATGTTCGCGATAGTACCACCCGAGCAAAATGCGCCAAGCGAGTGCTCTGCACTGTGCATCCATTGTGAATAAAAAAGGTCATTTTGCTGATAAATCAAACGGTGCAGCATACCCAGCACTTGACGTTCTAAGGGGGTAAATGCTTTGGATGTTTCGATTTTTACCAAGTTTTGATTCAAAGCAATCATGATTTTTGATAATGGCATTAAGAAATAGGGTAATGCCGAGGTCATATGACCAATAAAACTTGGCGCAGCAGTGTGAACCGAATGAGAAACTAGCGTATCAAGTAGGTGCTGTGTGTGTTCAGACACAAACTCAGGCGCTTCAGGGATGTGTGCATTAGAGAAATCTTTCTCGATTTCTTTTAGTGGTTTTTCTTCGGCAACAATGTGTTCACGCAGGAAAAGATTAAGGTTGCGTGAAAGCTCAGCTTCAATTTTTGTCAGTGTTGAGTCGGGGCCTTCAGGCACGGTGAAGATTCGTAGTAAGCTCTCGAAACTCACATCTGCAGTTTTCTGTTCGGATACCATACAGCGTCGTAATTTTTATTTGTTATGGAAAGCGATCGGCACAATCTAAACGAAAACGGGACAGATGTCCCGTCTTAATTCGGTTGGGCGGTGGGCTTCGTTTATTGGCACTTGTTCTTTTCTAGCGTTGAAATTGCATCGTTGTAGCGATTGAGTGCCGTATCGATTTGCTTGGGATGACTGAGTAATTCTGCAAGTGCTGAGCGTAGCTCATAATTTTTTTCGTTCGGTGCAGTTTGTCGATCTTCAAACGTGGTTTTTGCTATTTGGCCAAGCTCATCGCTGCGTGAGGCGAGTACTTTTACGTCATGCTGTTCCAGTTTCAGCCAAGCTTCAACAGGTTGAGAGGTGGCGACTTTGGATGGATCGTTTTGAAGATAATAATGCACAGCTGCTCGACTGAGTTCGAAGTGATGTTGACGTCCTTGTAAGAACCATTGGCTTACTTCTTCAAGATCTGGATATTGCTTAGTAACTAGATCTGTTAAATCGCTGTACCAAGTTAATGATGCATCAATATAAGCATCATACTTTTTGTTCAAACATTGATTATCAGCAGCCATTGCCATATTCGTAGATGTTGAAAGTAGTAGGGCAACAATGACACGTTTCATAAATCTTCCTTTTTGAGCTTTTGTTATTGTGTGGGAGTTTACTCCCTAATTATGAGTGTAAATAATGATTAAGGTGATTCCTGATACCTAGCCTGCAAGTGATACAAAGAACAGCATCAGAATGGGCACGAGTAAGCTGAGAATAAAGCCACTGACGATAGCGATAGGGACACAACGCACACCACCTGTTGTTTGAATCACTGGCAATGTAAAATCCATCGCGGTTGCGCCAGCATAGCCAATAGATGTACAGGGTTTAGAGCGGATCAACATAGGGATCATGACTAAGGCAATGAGTTCTCTTAATAGCTCAATCATAAAAGAAGCCCCGCCATAAACCGGGCCGAAGGCATCACCCATTAAAATTCCAGACAGTGAATACCAGCCAAATCCTGATGCCATTGCGAGTCCTCTATATACTGGGATCTCTAAAATCATCGCTGAGATGATACCGCCAATCCATGAGCTGATAATGATAACTGAGGCGATGATCATGCCATGTTTATTAAGTAGGATTTGTCTGAGTGTTAATCCACTATTTCTTAATTGGATACCAATGAAAAAGAGTAAAATAAATAGAATCCATTCACTGGCAGTATCTACCCAAGTGAGATCTAACGCTAAAACGACACCAATGATTAACCCACCCCCGACAACTAAAATCAGTTTAATGGACTCTAAGGCCATATTTGAAAGTGGAAGTTTGGTGTGATTTGCATCGGTTTTGATCGGCCAACACTTGTCAATAAACGGTAAAACCAACAGGTTGCATAAACCGATCGCTAAGAAAAATACGGCAGTGAATTTGAGGATCAGCTGTAGGTTATCGCCGAGGTTATCAAGGGCGGCTAAACTGAGCCCCATAAGGAACAGAATGACATAGACTAACCAAGAGGTCGTTTTGTTCAACGCTGACAACCATTGCTGATTGGTTATAGAAAATAAATACCCCACGACTAATGGAGCAAAAATAAATAACATCCCTGAGAGCATCTAATCCTCTGATTATCTTTTATTTAAAAACCGCTCGCGCTAATGACATCGCTCAGCTTTGATTTGAATTCAATCTCGCTTAAATTACTGAGGTTGTACAGTACTTCAGCACCTGTCGCATTAATTTCAACTTCATGCTCATCAATATCGTCGTCTTGTCGGCGAAATAAGAGCAAGTGGTGTGCAATGCGTGCCACATCAAGGTAACTGACTTCATGAGAAGATGCGACTAAAGATTGATTTCCAGCCACTTCTAGGAAATCTGAGTCAAACCCCCAATTTCTTAAAACCAATTGACTGGTCTTCGAGCAGCGAGACTGGAAGATTTGTAGCGCAATATCTTGATCTAGATAATTTCCGTTCTGTAGATATAAGTGATATTCACTGACTAAACAGAACAGTCCAATATCAGCCAATAGACCAACTAATAGTGCTTTTTCTTGCTCTAAATGTTGATATTTAGCCGGTTCAAGTAGTTTAAAGGCTTGGGTGACTAAAACCATTGTCGCACCGAGCTCTTTTGATACCGATGCACTGTTAACTAGTATTTTATTGCACGCTTTGCTCAGGTTTACGGAGTGTTTTAGCTGTTCAATGGCTTGTGCTGTCACAATATCGCGAACTCTTAGAATACCCAAGCGGGATACCGCAGTAATTAAGTCAGTGCAGGTAATATTGCGGCGATTAAAAACAACGGAGTTTGCTACACGTATAACGATGGCTGCAAGCCCTGGGTCTTCTAATAGACAATCGGCCACATCCGATATTCCTGACGATTCTAACGTGCAAATCTTCTGAATTTTTAGAACGACATCCGGAATTGGCGGTAGCGAAATTTTCCCGGTGCTAATTGAGTGTTCAACTAACTGAGCAAATTCGCTTTCTAGTCCTTGGATGAGCATTTGGCGATGTTCGGGAAGCCAATAAAAAGATAAGTGATTCATAATAATGTGCTCAATTTGTATTAGGGGCATTTTACCGTTTGCTAGTCTAAATAAGCAACCAATTACATCAGCCTACGTCAATTTGTTCCTGTTTGGTCAAAATTAAGTGCCTCAAATGAGGCTGTAGGTATCAAAGAAAGTACACTCATAAGTTGATACTGTGATGCTGGTCATATAAAACAGATTAAATATAGTAATGGATGTGAGATATGCCCAGACTTATTTCGTATCGTTAACTATGATATGGGCATATGAAGGCAAGCTAATATTACATAATTAAATAGCTTGCCGTTGAATTATTCATTTTTTCGCTAAAAAATCCGCTGCTATCTGGTGATCACGTTTAATCGGGGAATTTGATTAAGGATCAATGGATATGACAGAGCAAGCATTTTTCGATTATGTAATTAAGTTTGGCGCTTTCCAAAAGCGTTCTATGTTTGGTGGAGTGGGGTTGTTTCAAAATGAGGCGATGTACTCTCTTATCAGCGAGGAGCGTATTTTTATCCGCGGTGGTGGCCATCTTGATAGCATGTTGACTCGCTTAGGCTGTGAAAAGTATAAACATGTCAAAAAGCAAACCACAGCCACGGTGAACTACTATGATATTACTGACCTTTTTGTTAGTGAAAGTGAAGAGCTTGATGCTATCGTTGCTCATTCAATACGACACTCTGTAAAGCAAAGAAGTTTCCAAAAATCTTCTGCTAGTCGGCGTTTGCGTGATTTACCGAATATGCAGTTAACACTTGAGCGCATGGTCAAGAAAGCTGGTGTTGCTGATGTCGAGACATTTATAGAATTAGGGGCATCAGAGGTTTTTTCTAAGGTGAGAAAAATCTATGGCAGCGACGTGGATGTTAAATTACTTTGGAAATTTGCGGGCGCAATCGAAGGTATTCACTGGAAACTGTTACAAGAACCTCGTAAGCGCCAGTTATTGAATCGTTGTTCGTAAACAATGAGGATAATTGACTGTCACAAAAAGCCAAGATACTTATCTTGGCTTTTTTGTATAACAGTTCGTTAGAACTTAAAGCGAGTGGTGAACATCAACTGCTCACCGTACGCATCGTTAATACGAGCTTCAGCCCCGACGGAGAATAGTTCTGTGGAGTGGAAGCGAGCATAGAAAGACGCAATCCAGTCATCATTGTCATCAATGGAGACATAACCGCCTTTACCACCTATTTCAAGTTGTGGGCCAAGCCACTGACGAACACCTAGATTTAACTCTATTCCGGTATCGGTACTGCTATTTTCACTATCGACGATGCGAAGCAACATTTCACCAGTAAAGTCTGCCCAGTTGTTGATGGGAGCGTGGAAACCAAAACCTGCAGCAGCATCAAAATCACTTTCAAATTCAGAGTCAATACGGCCAATAATATGAGCATTTGGGTGGATAGACTTACTTATCGCTGCACCAAATGTCACTGGACTGACTCCAATGCGAGCTTCGATATAGTCATAATTAAAGTTGCTCATGACCGTTGGGCTGTTTCGGTCGGATTCAGCCAATGTTTGCCCAGAGGCAAGCAGTAGTGCTGCCGCAATGATTGTTTTACGCATAGTCACTATAAACCTATATTTTTAGTTTATTTCCATGGTCAGTAGTGGAAAATCCACTGTGACATTAATCAATTAAGACATCATAGTGCATAGTGAGCTATTGCCACCACCAAAAAATGTCATTCTTTTGTCGTCTTGGCAAAAAAATAAGCAAAGAAAGTGCCATTTTCATAAAAAAGAGGGTTATTCGCCAAAGTTAATGCGGTTTTCTGCGATGGCATTAAATATTTTTTCGGCATCTAAAACTCGCGCCCATGGCATTAACTCGGATTCATTGGCAATCATATACTGCGTTAATTGGTCTTTTATTATTTCTCGCAGCTTATCGCCATTCCAAGGCTTGGCAACGTAAAAATGCAGGCTAGAGTGATTGACAGCTTCAACCGTATCTTCTAAACCTGCTTGACCTGTGAGTAACACTTTTCGAGTCTGCGCTGTCTCTTCGTTTTGACTTAATTCTATCAAAAAACTAATCCCTGTTTGCTCTGGCATGATGTGGTCACACAGTATCAAGGCGAGTTTTATATGTTGAGCTTGGTTTTCTGCAATAACTTCTTTTGCTTCAGTAACCGATTCCGCAGCTTCTACGATGAAATATTCTTCGAAGCAGTCTAAGTCTTGCATCACACTATCTAAAACTTCGCGTTCGTCGTCGACACATAGAATCAAGAATTTGTTCATGATTTTCTCCTTTAACAAAGCCACTGAGACGGATTAATTAATTGGTAGCCAAACTGTCATTGTGGTGTAGGTGTTTTTTTTCGATTGAACCTCAAGCCAGCCTTTATGTTGTTGGACAATTTGTTGACATACAGATAAACCGATCCCAAGACCAAAGTTGCCCTCTTTTTTGGTGGTGTAGTTCAAAGTGAAAATATTGGCTTTTTGCTCGTCATCTATGCCACTGCCGTTATCTGTGAAGCTAATAGTGACAAAAGGGCGATCATCGTGTCTCGTTTGTTTGGTTGTAATATGTAATACCCCATGTTCAGGAAACGCATCAATGGCATTGGATATTAGGTTGGTCCATACTTGTTGCAATGCGATGGGCTGGCAGGAAACAAGGGGTAATTGCGCATACTCTTTTTCTACGCTATGCCGTTTAAGGCGGTTTTCAAAGATCACTAAAGTGTCTTCGATGCCTTCATGAATATCGACTCTATGAAGGGTTTCATCGTCTGGTCGCGCATAACCTTTTAAGCTTTTGACCATATCGGCAATGCGCTGTGCACAAACATTTATGGAGCGTAACGTGCTACCAGTTAAGAAATAACTTTCTAAATGCTCTAACCTTTCCAATGCGTTATCTGGCGAGTTTTTGGCTAATTGTTTGAGTTCGATATCATCATCGAGATTCAACTTGACTAGCTTTTTGGCAACCAAACGGTTTTTTATTTCCACTTCAAGAGTTTTGGCTCGGGTTCGCTCTTCGGCCGTTGATGTCGGCTTGGCCTGTAAAGCGGCTTGAAGTAATTGACTGCCCTTATTTTGTAGTGATTGGTTGCTCGTCGCATTCACTATCAGCTCAATGTTATTGGATAATGTTTCAGTCCCTCGCAAGATGGCGGCAATCGGATTATTCAACTCGTGAGCAACGCCAGCGACAAGTTGCCCTAACATCGCCATCTTTTCTCGTTCGATAAGCTGTTGATGAGCCGACTCCAATGATTCAAGCGTCTTTTGTAGTTCTAGTTTTGTGTTAATACTACGTTGCAGGCGGCGATTGAAGTGGCGCAATAATAAGTTGGTAAAAAGGGGCAGTAACCGTGTGTCAGAATGCATGACCTTGGAAAAGACATCTCGGTCTAACTTAATTACATCAGTTTTGGTCAAAGTAATGGCGGTGGAAAAGGATTTCTCTCCGGTAACGAAAGACATTCCACCGACAATATTCCCTTTTTTATGTCGAACCACTTCTCGCTGTTGACCGAGATCATCCTTTTTATATAAAGCGACCTCTCCTTCGGTAATGAACCATAAGAAGCGGTTGTCTTCGCCCTCTTTAGTCAGTAGGTGCTCTGCTGAATAGGTTCTACAAGCATGAGTTTCATCTTCATTTTCAAAAAATTGATGAAGAGCGCCGATTACTTGCTCGGCTAATTCACTGTCAGAAAGCTTGTGGTAGTCAGAGATGAAGCCATCTCTGTAGCTGCGCATTTTATTGTCAATATGTGCACGTAAAATACGCTGTTGATCAAGTACAGTGCTGTAATTGAGTATGTTCTCTTTATCGTTCTCTAAAATATAAGTAGTGAGCTCTTTGTGAACGGTTTTGTATAATATTTGGTCGGGGACTGGTTTTGTTAAACAATGATCAAGACGTCCTTCATTGACGGCGCTGAGAATGGCTTGAATATCTTGTCCGCAACTGATCAATACCTTACGAGCCGAGCGAGTGTGCTCAGACTTATCGAGGTGAGTTAAAAAATCTGCGCCATTAAATGCTTCGTGGTGACTGGCGATAACCAAAGCAATGGTTTGCTGCTGCTCTTGTAAATACTCAAGTGTTTGTTCTGCTTCTTCGATGGATTCGGCAGTATGTAAATCAAATTTAAGCGCAAATGGCGCCAGTTCAAAGCGCAGTTGATCAACACTGATAGGGTTGTTATCTAAACAAAGTAGTGCGTAATGATTCACTCGAGCCTCTAGAGTCATGACGATTTATTCTACTGTAGCAATTATCTAAAATTGGGTTTGAGAGCTAGGTTTTAGAATTTCTCATCCTCTAGCAATACTCTGACTTAACTCTATGTTTTGGTTTTCATTTCTTTACGGTAGACTGAGTGAAACTGTTTAGGATAGAAAACTATGAAACAATTAAAAATGATTAGTGCCGTAGGTGGCGCAATCTCTCTTGCGTTATGTTGGCCGCTTGCTGTAGGTCAAATTGGGCATAATGTCATCAGCGATGGGATAGCAAAGCTCTCTTCCTCGGCTTTTCAGGCTGAGATTGTTAACTATGATCGCGGTTACCTTTCCTCTAACGTTCAAACACGCTATCAGATCATCGATGAGGGACTAAAGCAACAATTGGTGGCTGACGGCTTGCCAACTGAGTTCCTAGTTAATAGCAAGGTTGAGCATGGGCTTATGAGCTTAACGGCTCATTCATTATTAGTGGATACACCTGATTTTCCGTTAAGCTTAACCAGTACAACGCAACTTAATGGTAATACGCAATATTCCTTTGCATTAGATAGCTGGCATTATGCGACACAAGATGGCCAAATGGTGGTGTCGACTTCACCTGCAACATTAGAAGGGGAGGTCACTGTGCTAGGTGAAATATCCTACCAACTTGATGTTCCATCAGTCGAACTTGACTTTGCTAGTGGTGAGAAAATGGCGCTTTCTCAAGTGTCTGGTCAAGGTGCAGGTAAACAAGACAAAGGTTTTTGGTTGGGAGACCAGTCACTGGCTTTATCACGTTTGAGTGTTGTTGATGGGCTCGAAAACAGTGTGCTTGATGTGACTAATGCCACCTATAAATTCGACTCTTCAATCAATGGCGAACTTGCTCGCTTTAGCAGTAATCATGTTGTCGCGTTGGAAAAACTGCTTTCAAATGACGGTGAAGTGAATGATTTAAATATTGATTTCACCTTGGGTGATATAGATAATGAATCATTGGAAAAGCTCACTACGTTATACCAAAACAATCCTGCATTATCGGAACAAGACATTCAGCGAGCCTTACCTTATATCGAGTCTTTATTTGCGAAAGGATTCTACCTTTCTATGAATAAAATGGTGCTAAAAGTTGCTCGTGGTGAGTTTGAATCAAAATGGAAAATCGCTGTACCGGAAGGAACCAATGATATATTGCAAGACCCAAGTATTATTTTGCCAGCGTTAGTGGGTAATGTTGATACTTTTATTTCGAATCAATTGGTTGAGGATTTTCCATTCATTAAACAAGGCATCGATGAACTTGTTATCATGGAAATGATGGTTCAAGAGGCTGATGGATATCGATTTCAGGCTGAAATTAAGCAAGGAAATCTGGAGTTTAAAAACGGCAAGCAACTCCCATTGGTTGCCTTGTTGATGCCAGTAATGTTTGGTTAATGTCAGTAAAGTAATGCTTTTTCCCTATCAATAAAAAAAAGAGGTCACATGACCTCTTTTCTCGCTTTTTATCCTGTGTAAAAAGTGTTATTAATCACACTAATTGTCGGTAGTAGGAGTAAGGACTTCATGGAACCAAATCAAGCGGACACTGTTTATAATTTTAGTGCGGGCCCTGCGGGTTTGCCAAAAGCGGTAATGGAAAAAGCACAAGCTGAGTTTGTGAATTGGAATGAACTTGGCACGTCCGTGATGGAAATTAGCCACCGTAGCAAACCATTTATCAAAGTCGCTCAAGATGCGGAACAAGATCTACGCGATTTATTGAATATTCCTGATAATTATAAAGTTTTATTTTGCCAAGGTGGTGCACGAGCTCAATTTGCCGCTGTGCCTCTTAATTTACTTGGTGACGCAACTAAAGCAACCTATGTAGACGCTGGTTATTGGGCCGAAAGTGCGATTAACGAAGCGAGCAAATACTGCGAACCTGATGTGTTTAATGCCAAAATCACTAAAGATGGCAAGGCTGCCGTTATCCCTGCCTGTGATTGGAAAATTGACCCTGAATCCGCGTATGTTCATTTTTGTCCGAACGAAACGATAGATGGTATTGAAATCAATGATCTTCCTCAAACGGATAAGCCGATTGTGGCCGATATGTCTTCAACTATTCTTTCTCGTCAAATTGATGTGTCAAAATACGGTGTGATTTATGCGGGTGCACAAAAGAATATAGGCCCGGCAGGCATCTGTATTGTGATTGTGCGTGATGATCTTCTGGGATTGGCTAGCGATGTTTTACCGACGATTTTGAACTATAAAGTTCAGGCAGAACAAGACTCTATGTTCAATACACCACCGACATTTGCTTGGTATTTGTCAGGCTTGGTATTCAAATGGTTGAAAGAGCAGGGTGGTGTTCAAGCCATTGAATTGATTAACCATGAAAAAGCAGCCTTATTATATAACTGTATTGATGAGTCTCCATTTTATCGTAATGAGATCCACCCAGATAACCGTTCTCTAATGAATGTCCCTTTCCAATTAGCAAAGCCTGAGCTGGATAGCGTATTTTTAGAGCAAGCAGAGGCACGCGGTTTAGCTTCATTAAAAGGTCACCGTGCGGTTGGTGGTATGCGTGCGTCTATCTACAATGCAATGTCATTGGAAGGGGTTCAAGCACTGGTTGATTTTATGCACGAATTTGAAAAGCAATATGCATAAAAAATAATTGATATCACACCAAGAGCACATCATCTGCTGTGTGAGCAAAGACTGTTGTGTTGATAAACGAAAGCCCACGAATATCGTGGGCTTTGTCATAGAGAGTCGAAGCTAAGTCTTACAGCTTATCTGTGAGCTCGATAGCTTGACCAATATAGTTGGCTGGCGTCATCTCTTTCAAGCGTGCTTTTTCAGCTTCTGGTAGCTCTAAGCCGTCAATGAAATTACGCATTGCTTCACCATCAACACGCTTGCCACGTGTAAGTTCTTTAAGCTTCTCGTATGGCTTTTCAATACCATAGCGGCGCATCACGGTTTGGATTGGTTCTGCTAATACTTCCCAGTTCTTATCCAGCTCTGCCAATAGTGCATCACGGTTAACTTCGAGTTTACTAATGCCTTTTAGTGTTGATGTGTAGGCGATAATTGCATAGCCAACACCCACACCTAGGTTACGTAATACTGTTGAATCAGTTAGGTCACGCTGCCAACGTGAGATAGGCAGTTTTTGAGCCAAATGACCGAATACCGCGTTAGCTAGACCAAGGTTACCTTCGGAGTTTTCAAAATCGATTGGGTTTACTTTATGCGGCATGGTTGAAGAACCGATTTCGCCAGCGATGGTTTTTTGCTTGAAATGACCCAGTGCAATATAGCCCCAAATATCACGATCGAAATCAATCAGAATGGTATTGAAACGAGCAACGGCATCGAACAATTCTGCAATGTAATCATGAGGTTCGATTTGTGTTGTGTAAGGGTTCCACGTTACGCCCAAGCATTCAGTAATAAATTGTTCACTGAAATGATGCCAATCAACTTCAGGATAAGCTGATAGGTGAGCGTTATAGTTACCCACTGCGCCATTCACTTTGGCTAAGATCTCAACATTAGCAATTTGCTTATATTGGCGCTCCATACGGTATGCCACGTTCGCCATCTCTTTCCCCATTGTACTAGGAGAAGCAGGCTGGCCGTGGGTACGAGAAAGTAACGGAATATCTCGGTACTCTTCTGCTAGCTTACGGATTGCATCAATGATGTTACGAATTTCAGGAAGAATAACGGTGTCACGTGCTTCTTTTAGCATTAACGCGTGAGAAGTATTGTTAATGTCTTCAGAGGTACAAGCAAAATGGATGAATTCGTTAACAGCATGCAGCTCAGGCATCTCTGCTACTTTTTCTTTTAAGAAGTACTCTACAGCCTTAACATCATGGTTCGTCGTGCGTTCAATTTCTTTAATACGAGCAGCATCTTCTTCACAGAAGTTTGCAGCAATATTATCGAGGAATTGATTCGCTTCTGCGCTGAATGCTGGCACTTCAGCGATTTCAGCGGTTGCTGAAAGCTTCTGTAACCAACGTACTTCAACGATGGTGCGATATTTGAGGAGACCAAACTCACTAAAGATACTGCGTAACGCAATCGTTTTACTTCCGTAGCGGCCGTCTACCGGTGAAACAGCAGTCAAGGCTGACAGTTCCATGTTTTTCTCCTGAATTTGAAGTTAAGTATGAGAGTGAATTCTTTGCATTGAAGCTAGATACGCGCCAAAAGTATTTGTGCTTGTTCGATCATTTTCTTACGACCGAAAATCAAATGGCGACGTTTTCCTCCAACTTGGCGCCACAATACCGCGCAGCGGATCCCCGAAAGGAGCAGTGCTCGTACTTTGTGCTGAGTTGAAGTTTGTTGTAATACTGTAGGGGTGCCGGTGACTTGGATACGCGGCCCAATAGGGCTAATGACATCAAGATAAATACTGGCTATATTGCTGACCATCTGATCGTCTAACAAATCAAAATGTTCGATTTGACGTTCGGTGGTTTGGATCCGATCGCCAAGTTGTGACATTGCATCTCGGCGACCATCTAATTTACGTTCTAATGCCATTAGACTAATGATGTAACGAGTAAGCTCACTGCCAGAAGGCGTGCTATCAATACCTTTTACTAAGCACTCAAGGCCAACTTTAAGGTTAGCCTCAGAGCCAAAAACATCGAGAGTATTGCTTGGGTTAGTGCTTAAAATAGCCGTTAGAGAAGTTTCAAACGCGTCTGAATCACAGTGACCATTTTTCGCGACTTGTTGCACTAAGGCAACCGCTTGGCAGATACCGGCAAATGCGATGGTACGGTCATAAATGGTGTTAGCCACGTAATTACTCCTAAATCAATTAAATGCGCTGTTCAATAATTCCGCCACCAAGACAAACATCGTCTTTATAGAAAACGGCAGATTGACCCGGGGTGACGGCGACTTGAGGCTCGTCAAAAATAACTTTTATATTGTCATCATCAATAGGGATGATAGTACATGCAATATCCGTTTGACGATAACGTGTTTTCACTGTGCAGCTCAATGGTTCTGTAATTGGCGTACGATCAACCCAGTGCAATTGTGATGCGATCAAACCTTGAGACTTCAACAATGGGTGATCGGCACCTTGCACCGCGATAAGAACATTACGTTGCAGATCTTTCTCTGCGACATACCATGGGTCTTCATTACCGCCGCCGCCTTTTTGGCCACCGATGTGCAACCCTTTACGCTGACCTAAAGTGTGATACATCAAACCTTGGTGCTCACCAATCACTTTACCTTCTGGTGTTTCAATTTTACCCGGCTGGGCAGGTAAATAGCGAGATAAGAAATCAGTAAATTTGCGTTCGCCAATAAAACAAATGCCAGTTGAATCTTTTTTCTTCGCAGTAATTAGATCTTGTTCTTCAGCAATACGGCGAACTTCAGGTTTTTCTAAATCACCAACAGGGAATAGGCTGCGTGCAACTTGTTCGTGACTTAACGTATAAAGGAAATAGCTCTGGTCTTTATTGTTGTCCAACCCACGTAACATTTGTGGTTTTTCATTGCCTTCAGGGAAGGTGCGACGCACGTAGTGACCCATAGCAATGTAATCGGCATCAAGCACTTCGTCGGCAAATTCTAGGAAGGCTTTAAACTTGATTTCTTTGTTACAAAGAATGTCTGGGTTAGGTGTACGCCCAGCTTTGTATTCAGCGAGGAAATACTCAAATACGTTATCCCAGTATTCTGCGGCAAAGTTAATCGTGTGCAGGTGGATACCTAGTTTGTCACAAACTGCCTGTGCGTCAGCGAGATCTTCTGCTGCCGTACAATATTCCTCATTGTCGTCTTCTTCCCAGTTCTTCATGAACAGGCCTTCAACTTGGTAGCCTTGCTCTTTAAGAAGATACGCGGAAACTGAGGAATCAACACCACCGGACATGCCGACAATGACTTTCTTTTGGCTGTTTGCGCAGCGGTTATCTGACATTACTAAATACCACTAAATTGACTTGGATGCAGATTCTATCAGAAAGATTTTAGTGGGGACAGATCCGAGACTGCAATCACACTTCTATTACGCTTAATTGCTGTAGTTTCCACCAGTCTTAAAGATAAATTAATTTTAGAGTTCTCTAATTGCCTATGGCATAGTGCATGAAATTCTCGATATTCTCTTATAGGGTTGGGTTCTCTGTGATGACTTACATCACTTGAAATGGCACATATGGTTTGCCAATAATTTCAACCTATTAGTTAGATTTATATAAGGCAGCAACATGCAAGATGAAAACCAAATAATGGATGACGCGATTCTGATTGAAACGGTTGAAAATCAACTCGCAGAAGGAAATCCAATCAAAGTAAAAGAGACATTAATGCGTCTGATGATGAAAGGGAGTAGCCGAGAAGATGCAGTGGCATCGATGGCGTGTGCGCTAGCGATTGAAGTTTTCGATGTGATGAAAAATGAAGGTGAATTCAATTTAAAACGTTATTCTGAGCATTTGGATATGCTACCAGATCTCAGCTTCATGGAAGGTGAATAAAAATAACCATCAGCAAACGTTTGCTATAACCGACTTAGTTGCCGCGCAATTGGGTGCGCGGTAGAATCGCGCATCCTTCACCCCTTTACTCAGACTTACGTTATGAAATTTCCTGGTCAACGCAAATCCAAGCATTACTTTCCTGTCCACGCTCGCGATCCTCTTGTCATTCAGTCACAAGAAAATAAGAAGATGTCACGTACACATATTATTGGTATTGACCAAACTTTGGTCGATATAGAAGCGAAAGTAACAACAGACCTAATTGAGAAATATGGGCTTAGTAAGGGGCACTCATTAGTTATTGATGATCAAAAAGCCGAAGCGCTTTATGTCGAGCTAAAAGAAAATAACTTAATTACGAATGAGTATGCCGGTGGCACTATAGGTAATACATTACATAATTATTCGGTGTTGGCCGATGATCGATCTACCTTATTAGGGGTCATGAGCCAGGATATAAAAATAGGCAGTTATGGATACCGTTATCTATGTAATACATCAAGTCGTATGGATTTGAATTATTTACAAGGCGTGGATGGCGCTATTGGTCGTTGTTTTGCGCTAATTACTGAAGATGGAGAGCGTACTTTTGCCATTAGCGAAGGACAGATGAACCAACTCACTCCAGATAATGTGCCTGAAAAAATATTTCGCAGTGCTTCGGCACTAGTTATCACGGCGTATCTTGTGCGTTGTAAAAAGGGTGATCCGATGCCTGATGCAACAATGAAGGCGATTGAGTACGCCAAAAAATACGATGTACCAGTGGTATTAACACTAGGGACAAAATTTGTTATTCAAGACGACCCTCAATATTGGCAAGAATTTTTGCGTGATAATGTCACTGTCGTTGCCATGAATGAAGATGAAGCAGAGGCTTTAACTGGTGAAAGTGATCCGCTTGCTGCATCGAATAAAGCGTTAGATTGGGTTGATTTAGTATTGTGTACTGCAGGTCCTGTTGGGCTGTTTATGGCTGGTTATACAGAAGATTCAGCAAAACGAGAGACGTCATTGCCGCTATTGCCAGGTTCGATTCCTGAATTTAACCGTTACGAGTTTAGTCGCCCAGCATCAAAAATAAGCTGTGAAAACCCAATCCGTATTTATTCTCATATTGCACCTTATATGGGTGGGCCTGAAAAAATTAAAAACACGAATGGTGCTGGTGATGCGGCTTTATCGGCCTTATTGCATGATATGGCCGCTAATAAATATCACAAAGAGAATGTACCTAATTCAAGTAAGCACCAGAACGACTTTTTAACCTATTCATCATTTTCTCAAGTCTGCAAATATTCTAATCGTGCGAGCTATGAAGTGTTAGTGCAACATTCTCCACGTTTATCTCGTGGTTTGCCTGAGCGCGAAGACAGTTTAGAAGAAGCATATTGGGAACGCTAATGTTCTTACAGATAATAAAAAGGCTCCGTGAGGGAGCCTTTTTATTTTAATTGATAATTAAATCTCAAATTCTTCTAGAGACTTACCTGCATCAAGTTGCTCTTGAATTGCAGAAGGTGTACGGCCTTGACCGGTCCACGTTTTTTCATTGCCGTTATTATCAACATATTTATATTTTGCAGGGCGAGGTGCGCGTTTACTTTGAGCTTTTACTTTACCTTTTGCTTCACCAGAAAGTGCTGAAATTAATGCGCTAACATCAATACCATCTTTTGCAATTTGTTCTGCAATAGCCGCAAGCTTAGCTTCTTGTTCAGCGCGAGCTGAACGTTCTTCCTCTTCTAATTCTCTACGCTCTTGTACAACAATCGTTAATTTATCTAGAGCTTCTTCAAGTTGCTCAAGAGTTAGTTCACGAGAGAAAGCGCGTAGGCTACGGATATTTAGTAGAGTTTTTGTTAATTCAGACATGACTATTCCTATAAGATTTAATTTAGTCGACAAGGTAATAATAAACTGAGGAAATTTTTCTTACAATATTAAGTTCAGAATATTAATAAAAAAACTTATTGGAAAT
The DNA here is from genome assembly GCF_963889785.1 of Vibrio sp. S12_S33. NCBI lineage: Bacteria > Pseudomonadati > Pseudomonadota > Gammaproteobacteria > Vibrionales > Vibrionaceae > Vibrio > Vibrio sp. S12_S33. The sequence continues at coordinate 57,448 of NZ_CAWPQZ010000005.1, forward strand.
TGTTTTTTACAAAAAATATGAAACTAGCCAATGATTCTTCAGTTTCATACTTAAGTAGCAGGTATTACAAGATTATCAATGTTATTTTCAGTCGCTGATAAATTTGTTTTCTTATTATATCTTCGTGATATACCTTGCGTCGACTTATGAAAATAGTATCAATGCTTGCTTATCAGTGTGATCTGAGATGATCCAATTTAAATTGGATCATCTGTTGCAATGAGTTTGTTGTTAAGTACAATAACAACCACCTAAAGCGAAGTAAGGAATGAATCGTTGTTAAAATGACTTAACAATGGTTTTTTGTACTTTCTTTGACGTAGAGGCGCGATAGGAATGAGTAACTTTTGCTGGGGTGATACCAATGAGTAGAAGTGAAAGGTTTTGTCGCCGAAGTGAGTATGTATATTAAAACTACTCGCTGGGGTTGTATTCGAATAGGAACAACACTGCCATAGTCTATTATTTTGTTAAACTATGGAGCGCTACTGTAGGGTTGGGTGAAGTGTTCGCTTCCCTTTCGCTTAGTTCAACATTAATTGCGTTGAAATGATTTCTCGTAATTTGTCTGCAGTAGATCTCTGACCATTTACTTACTGGTTTTTGAAGATCATGAATTTAATCGATTTTGCATCATCTCCCTTATCGCTATTACCGCCATTAGTGGCGTTGAGTTTAGCCGTTATTACCCGTCGTGTTCTGGTGTCGCTTGGTGTCGGCATTTTGTTAGGCGCGTTACTACTCACCAATTACTCGGTAGCAGATGGTAGCAGCTACGTTGTAACTAAAGTAGCTAGTGTGTTTGTGGAAGATGGTGGTCTCAATACTTGGAATATGAGTATTGTCGGATTTTTACTCTTATTAGGCATGATGACAGCGTTGCTGACATTGTCTGGTGGTACCCGTGCTTTCGCTGAATGGGCGCAGGTACGAGTCAAAAGCAAACGCGGTTCAAAATTGCTTGCTGCATTTTTGGGTGTGTTTATTTTCGTTGACGACTATTTTAATAGCTTGGCAGTAGGCTCAATTTCTCGCCCTGTTACTGACCGTTTTTATGTTTCTCGTGCCAAGCTGGCTTATATTCTAGATTCAACTGCAGCACCAATGTGTGTTGTGATGCCAGCTTCGAGTTGGGGTGCTTATATCATGACTATTATTGGTGGCATTCTTGTTTCTCATGGTATCACTGAATATTCAGCGCTGGGTGCATACATCCGTCTAGTACCAATGAACTTTTATGCTATTTTCGCTTTGCTGATGGTGTTTGCCGTGGTTTGGTTCCAGTTGGATGTTGGCCAAATGCGCAAACACGAGATGGAAGCTTCTCAAGGTCGTGGCTTTGCTGATGACAATGATAGCCAGCAAGCTCATGATTTAAATGAAGAGCTAGACATCAAAGAAAGCGAACACGGCAAAGTCTCTGACCTTATTTTGCCAATTGTACTTCTTATTATTGCCACTATTTCAGCGATGTTATACACAGGTGGTCAATCATTGGCTGCCGATGGCAAAGCCTTTGACTTGTTTGGTGCATTTGAAAATACAGATGTGGGTACTTCGCTTATTTATGGCGGTTTAGTCGGCTTGGCAATGGCACTCTTTACGGTATTTAAGCAACAGTTACCAATGATTGATGTTGTGAAAACATTGTGGATTGGTGCTAAGTCTATGTTTGGTGCCATTCTAATTTTGGTTTTCGCTTGGACGATTGGTTCGGTAATTGGCGATATGAAGACTGGCGCTTACATGTCTTCACTTGTTCAAGGCAACATCAATCCTCACTGGTTGCCTGTTATTTTGTTTTTGCTTTCCGGTCTGATGGCATTCTCTACAGGTACCTCATGGGGTACGTTTGGTATTATGCTACCGATAGCGGGTGACATGGCGGGAGCTACAGACATTGCGCTTATGCTACCTATGCTAAGTGCTGTACTTGCGGGTTCTGTGTTTGGTGACCACTGTTCACCGATTTCTGATACCACAATTTTGTCATCCACAGGTGCTCGTTGTAATCATATTGACCATGTGTCCACACAGCTTCCTTACGCTCTAGCAACTGCCTTGGTTTCTTGTGTCGGTTTTGTCGTGTTAGGTATGACGGCGTCGGTACTGATCTCCTTTAGCGCCGCTTCGGTTGCCTTTGTGGTTGTATGCTTAGTGCTTGCATCTTTATCTCGTTCAAAAATTACGAGTTATGAAAGTGCATAGTTTTTAATATGAAAAATTAATAAAGGGGAAGGTAAAACTTCCCTTTTTTAATGCGTTAACTAGCATTTTTACGAAAGATGAAAAAAAACTAAATTTTTGGTTGAAAAAACAGACTGGCTTAGTTAGTGTGGATGCAAGACAGTAAGCCAATCAAGGGCTCATAAGTATGCGTAATTTTGTAATGAACATTCATCACCATCATCACCCTAAATAATCTTTCGGGGAGGTGTACGCATACCCGGGAGGCAGGAAACTCTCGGTGGTTAAGTCAAAGCATTTAGATTAAAACCCTCGGGAGACCACAAATCTCCCGAGGGTTTTTTCATTTTCGGCTTAATTAAAATTCAAATAAATTCAATAAATTGTACATAGGGAAATCGTCATGCAAATACAACGCTTAAGAATCGCAATCCAGAAAAAAGGTCGCTTGAGTAAAGAGTGCCAAGACTTACTGAAAAAATGTGGTGTGAAATTTAACATCATGGGTGAGCGTTTAGTGGTTCACTCAATGAATATGCCAATTGATTTGTTACTTGTACGTGATGACGATATTCCAGGATTGGTAATGGACGGTGTCGTTGATCTGGGTTTTATCGGTGAAAACGAATTAGAAGAGGTTCGTTTAGAGCGTCTATCACAAAACAAGCCAAGCGAATTTGTACCACTACGTCGCCTTGATTTTGGTGGTTGTCGTTTATCTATTGCGATTAATAAGGATGAGCAATATAACGGCCCTCAAGATTTAGCCGGCAAACGCATTGCCACGACTTACCCACAACTTCTGAAAGCCTATATGGACAAGCAGGGCATTGATTTCAGTACCTGTGTGCTAACAGGCTCAGTTGAAGTCGCTCCTCGCGCTGGCTTGGCTGACGCGATTGCAGACTTGGTTTCAACTGGTGCGACATTAGAAGCTAATGGTCTTAAAGAAGCCGAGGTGATTTTCCAATCTAAAGCGACACTTATTCAACGTCAAGGTGAATTCACGGAAGACAAACAAGCACTGATCGCGCGTTTACTGACGCGTATGCAAGGCGTGATTCAAGCCAAAGAATCGAAATACATCATGCTACATGCTCCTGTTGATCAATTAGAAGCAATCAAAGATCTTCTTCCTGGCGCTGAGGACCCGACGGTTCTTCCTCTGTCTGCAGAGAAAAACCGCGTGGCAGTTCATGTCGTGAGCACTGAGAATTTATTTTGGGAAACGATGGAGCGTCTTAAAGCGCTAGGTGCAAGCTCCATTCTAGTGCTACCTATCGATAAGATGATGGAGTAACCACGATGAGAACAGTTGTTTGGCAATCATTGAGTGAAACTCAACAAGATTCGATTTTGGAGCGTCCAGCCATTGCTGAAGGTGTAAACATTACCGCTGCAGTGAATGAGGTGATCGCTAAAGTGAAAGCCGACGGTGATGCGGCATTATTGGAGCTAACAGAGAAGTTTGACCGTGTAAAACCGAGCTCAATTCGAGTGTCGAGCGAAGAGATAGATGCCGCTTCAGAGCGCTTGTCTGACAAAATGAAGCAAGCATTAGAGCAAGCCTATGCCAATATTGCTAAGTTTCACAAAGCGCAGCGCCCACAGCCAATCAAAGTCGAAACGCAACCAGGTGTCGTCTGTGAGCAAGTAACGCGTCCTATCAATACTGTCGGATTATACATTCCAGGTGGCAGCGCACCACTTCCTTCTACGGTTTTGATGCTGGGCGTTCCTGCTCAAATCGCAGGTTGTCGAAAAGTCGTGCTTTGTTCACCGCCACCGATTGCGGATGAGATCCTCTATGTTGCTAAGTTATGCAATATCGATGAAGTGTATAACGTTGGTGGCGGTCAAGCGATTGCAGCAATGGCCTATGGAACAGAGTCGGTCTCTAAAGTAGACAAAATATTCGGCCCCGGTAATGCCTACGTGACAGAAGCAAAGCGCCAAGTGAGTAATGATTTTCGTGGTGCAGCCATTGATATGCCAGCGGGTCCTTCAGAAGTGCTTGTGATTGCTGATGAAACGGCCGATGCCGATTTTATTGCCGCAGACTTACTTAGCCAAGCCGAGCATGGTCCCGACTCTCAAGTGGTACTGGTAACACCATCGCCAGTAATCGCAGACCAAGTCACCGATGCGGTACAAAAGCAGCTAAAAGAGCTGTCACGTGCTGCTATCGCAGAAAAGGCGCTTGCTTCAAGTTTGATCATAATTGCCGAATCATTAACTCAAGCGGTTTCTATCTCTAACTATTACGGTCCTGAGCACTTAATTGTTCAAACACGTAACCCGCGTGAGTTGTTGCCATTACTTGATAATGCCGGCTCAATTTTCTTAGGTGATTGGTCGCCAGAATCGGCAGGTGATTACGCCTCAGGTACAAACCATGTGCTGCCAACCTACGGTTACACACGCACTTATTCTAGCCTTGGTCTGGCCGACTTTAGTAAGCGAATGACAGTGCAAGAACTTAGCGCTGATGGGCTTCAACTGCTTGCACCAACGGTTGTAACGATGGCTGAAGCTGAAGGTTTGGATGCCCATAAACGTGCGGTAACCATTCGAGTCGAAAAATTGCAGAAGGTGAAATGATCATGGAAAAATTGGCTCGTAAACAGATTCAGGCATTAAAACCTTACCTGTCAGCTCGCCGTATTGGTGGCACAGGAGATGTTTGGCTTAACGCTAATGAATCTCCATTCAATAATGAATACAAAACAGACTTCGCACGCTTGAATCGTTATAGCGATTGCCAACCTAAAGCAATGATTGACGCTTATGCGGCTTATGCGGGAGTAAAACCTGAACAAGTACTCACTTCACGTGGTGCTGATGAAGGTATCGAGCTGTTGATCCGCGCTTTTTGTGAACCTAACGAAGACGCGATTTTATACTGTCCACCGACTTACGGTATGTATGCGATTAGCGCAGAGACCATTGGTGTCGAGCGTAAAGTTGTCCCTTTGACAGACGAGTGGCAGCTTGACTTGGATGCGATTACTGCCAATTTGGATAATGTGAAGCTCGTTTTTGTTTGTAGTCCAAATAACCCAACTGGTAATTTGGTTGAGCGTAACGACATCATTTCGCTATTGGAGATGACAAAAGATCGCGCGATTGTGGTGATGGATGAAGCATATATTGATTTTTGTCCAGAGGCATCGACCGTTGATTTATTAGCGAAATATCCGAATTTGGCAATTTTGCGCACCTTATCTAAAGCATTTGCACTGGCTGGATTGCGTTGTGGTTTTACCTTAGCCAATAAAGAATTGATCGACGTATTACAAAAAGTGATTGCTCCTTACCCTGTGCCAGTTCCTGTCGCTGAAATAGCGATTCAGGCACTGTCTGAAGCTGGTCTTGCTCGCGCTAAATTCCAAGTGTTGGATCTCAATGCGAATCGTGCATATCTACAGGCTGGTTTGTATATGGTGCCTAATTTGACCGTCTATGAAGGTTGGGGTAACTATTTACTGGTGAAATTCCCAGACGGTGATGCGCTATTTAAAGCCGCCTGGGAGCACGGGATTATCTTGCGAAATTCACCGATCCAAGACTGCGTCAGAATCAGTGTGGGTAATCGAGAAGAGTGTGAAAAAACGCTCGCGTTTATTCGTAATTATTACCAATAACCTATTGGGTATAACTAGTCGCCACTTTGTATAAAAACACGTTGCGACAGAGAAATAATAAACAATAAGCCTATGACGATGAATAAAACGTTATAGGTCAATAGAAAAGGATATTCCCGTGAGCAAGCAGCAAAAAATTCTCTTTATTGATCGAGATGGCACCTTAATTGTTGAGCCGCCGATCGACTTTCAAGTGGATCGCTTAGATAAACTCAAATTCGAACCTTATGTCATCCCAAGTTTACTGGCTCTGCAAGAGGCAGGGTATAGACTGGTAATGGTGACAAACCAAGACGGGTTAGGTACCGATAGCTACCCGCAGGATGATTTTGATGCACCACATAATATGATGATGGATGTGTTTGAATCACAAGGCGTTAAATTTGATGATGTGCTGATCTGTCCACATTTCGAAAAAGATAACTGCACTTGTCGTAAGCCTAAATTGGGTATGGTGAAAGAATACCTGCAAGCGGGTAAGGTAGATTTTCAACAATCGGTTGTGATTGGCGACCGCACCACGGATCTTCAACTTGCTGAAAATATGGCGATTCGTGGCATTCAATATCACCCGCAAACCATGGGCTGGCGTGAGATTTTAAAAGCGTTAACGGTCAACGCTCGCACTGCGGAAGTAGTACGTACTACCAAGGAAACTGACATTAAGGTTGCGGTGAATTTGGATGAAAGTGGTAACAACAAAATTGAAACCGGATTGGGCTTTTTTGACCATATGCTTGATCAAATAGCAACCCACGGTGGCTTCCAACTTAAATTGAGTGTTAATGGTGATCTACACATCGATGATCACCACACGGTTGAAGATACCGCTTTGGCGCTAGGACAAGCCTTAAAAGATGCGCTAGGTGACAAACGTGGAATTGGTCGTTTTGGTTTCTCATTACCAATGGATGAATGTTTGGCACAGTGTGCGCTCGATCTGTCAGGGCGTCCTTACCTCAAATTTGATGCAACATTCAGTCGTGAACAAGTCGGGGACCTCTCTACAGAAATGGTGTATCACTTTTTCCGCTCACTGACGGACACTTTAGCGTGCACGCTGCATCTCTCTTCAACTGGTGAGAATGATCACCACATTATTGAAAGCTTGTTTAAAGCCTTTGGCCGTACGTTACGCCAAGCGATTAGAGTAGAAGGCAATGAACTTCCTAGCAGTAAAGGGGTGCTTTAATGTCGTTAGCCAGTGAAAAACAAAAAATTGTTATCATCGATACGGGGTGCGCCAATGTCTCTTCGGTTAAGTTTGCTATTGAACGTTTAGGTTACCCTGTCACTATATCAAAACAACCAAGTGTAGTGCTAGCCGCAGACAAACTCTTTTTGCCAGGGGTAGGAACAGCAAGCGAAGCGATGAAAAACTTGCAAGAGCGAGACTTGATCGCTTTGGTTAAGCAAGTTGAAAAGCCGTTACTCGGCATCTGTTTGGGGATGCAACTGTTAGGCAAATTATCCGAAGAAAAAGGTCAAAAAGCCAATGAGATAGTGGAATGCTTAGGTTTGTGTGATGGTGAAGTTCGCTTAATGGATACCGGAGATTTACCGCTGCCGCATATGGGGTGGAATACGGTCAGCGCCAAAGCTGGGCACCCGCTGTTTAAAGGTATCGAAGAGGATGAGTATTTCTACTTCGTACACAGTTTTGCTATGCCAGTTGGTGAGTACACCATTGCAGCATGTGAATACGGCAAACCTTTTACTGCCGCGCTGCAAAGCGGTAACTATTATGGCGTGCAGTTTCATCCAGAACGCTCATCAAAAGCAGGTTCAACGTTGATTAAGAACTTCTTGGAATTATAAAGGGAATTACACATGATTATTCCAGCATTAGATTTAATTGAAGGCCAAGTCGTTCGCTTGTTTCAAGGCGATTATGGCCAAGTCACCGAATATAAGGTCGACCCTGCAGAGCAATTTAACCTCTACCACCAAGCCGGAGCCAACTGGCTGCACCTTGTCGATTTGACTGGAGCAAAAGACACGTCAGCACGTCAGCTTGATCTGATTGCCAAATTACTTGCAAGCACTCCTGCCAATATCCAAATTGGTGGTGGAGTAAGAAATGAGCAAGATGTGGTTGATTTATTAGCCGCGGGAGCGCAACGCGTCGTAGTTGGTTCTACCGCAGTAAAACAACCTGAATTGGTCAAAGGTTGGATGGAAAAATATGGCGCAGAAAAAATTGTGCTAGCGCTTGATATCAACATTGATCAAAACGGTACACGTAAAGTGGCCATTTCAGGTTGGCAAGAAGATTCAGGTGTAACGATTGAAGCCCTGATCGATGATTATCTGACGGTGGGTTTGACACACGTATTGTGTACCGATATCTCCCGTGATGGCACATTAACTGGCTCAAACGTTGAGTTGTATGTAGATTTGTGCAAGCAATACCCACAAGTGCAATTCCAATCATCGGGTGGTATCGGCAGTTTGGCCGATATTGAAGCGCTAAAAGGTAGTGGCGTTGCTGGTGTGATCGTCGGTAGAGCCTTACTCGATGGCAAGTTCACCGCAGAGGAGGCATTCGCATGTTGGCAAAACGCATAATCCCTTGTTTGGATGTTCGTGATGGACAAGTGGTGAAAGGGGTTCAGTTTCGCAACCACGAAATTATTGGTGATATCGTACCGCTAGCTAAACGGTATGCCGAAGAAGGCGCAGACGAGTTGGTGTTTTATGATATTACCGCCTCAAGTGATGGTCGAGTCGTTGATAAAAGTTGGGTTGCACGCGTTGCTGAAGTGATTGATATTCCATTTTGTGTGGCTGGTGGTATTAAGTCGGCTGAAGATGCCGCTCGTATTTTAGAGTTTGGTGCTGATAAGGTTTCCATCAATTCCCCAGCATTAGCTAACCCACAGCTGATCACCGATTTAGCTGATAAATTTGGCGTGCAGTGCATCGTAGTTGGCATTGATTCTTACTTCGATAAAGAAACTGGTAAGTACCAAGTTTATCAATTTACTGGCGATGAAGCTCGCACCAAAGCAACAAAGTGGGAAACCCGAGATTGGGTACAAGAAGTACAAAACCGTGGTGCAGGTGAAATCGTGTTGAACATGATGAACCAAGATGGTGTGCGTAATGGCTATGATTTAGAGCAATTACAGATGGTGCGTGAAGTGTGTCGCGTACCTTTGATAGCATCGGGTGGTGCTGGTGCAATGGAGCATTTTGCGCAAGCTTATCAGCAAACGAATGTCGACGGTGCGCTCGCGGCATCAGTATTCCATAAGCAGATCATCAACATTGGTGAATTGAAGCAGTATTTGAAAGCAGAAGGTGTAGAGGTAAGACGATGAGTTTTGAAGTATCGAGTGCAGCAGCACTTTCTGAACGTATTGATTGGGACAAAGTCGAAGGCTTAGTACCGGCTATAGTGCAAGACTTTCAGTCTAGCCAAGTATTGATGATGGGTTACATGAACCAGGAGGCGCTGCAAAAAACCGCGCAAACAGGGCAGGTGACTTTCTTCTCACGAACTAAACAGCGCCTTTGGACCAAAGGTGAAACTTCAGGCAATGTATTGCAACTGAAGAATATGGCTCTTGATTGCGATAACGATACGCTGCTGGTGAAAGTGGATCCTATTGGGCCAACGTGCCACACCGGTACGACAACCTGCTGGGATGCGGACACACAAGAAGAGTCACAAATGGTGTGGCTTCATCAACTTGAGCAGCTATTGGCTGCCCGCAAGAGTGCCGACCCAGACTCCTCTTATACTGCCAGCCTTTACGCTCGGGGAACCAAGCGTATTTCGCAGAAAGTGGGCGAAGAAGGTGTTGAAGTTGCGCTTGCGGCGACGTCGGGCGATAAGGCGGAATTAGTGTGTGAATCAGCAGATTTGCTCTATCACTTGTTAGTACTGCTGCAAGACCAAGGATTATCGCTCAGTGATGTGATAAATAAGCTTAAAGAACGCCATAAATAACGAATTAAAGCCTCTTATGACAAGAGGCTTCATTTTTTGTTTGAAAAGATTTATAGAGTAATTTCTTTCCATTCGCCGGGCTGTAAATCGCCCAAGGTCATTTCTCCCAATGAATAGCGAATGAGCCGCAAAGTCGGAAAGCCAATATTGGCGGTCATTCGCCTTACTTGACGGTTTCTGCCTTCGATTATGGTGATAGCAAGCCATGTAGTAGGGATATTAGCGCGAAAACGAACTGGAGGATTACGCTCCCAAAGCTGCGGCTGTTCTATGACTTCCACAACGGCGGGGAGGGTCATCCCATCTTTTAGCTCTACACCATTACGCAGTTTATCTAAGTCAGCTTGCAGAGGTTCTCCTTCCACTTGTACCCAGTATGTCTTTGGCGATTTCGATTGCGGCTGGGTTAATTTAGCCTGCAAGATCCCATCATTGGTTAAAACCATTAATCCCTCGCTGTCTCTATCTAATCGCCCTGCGGCATAGACATCTTTAACCGGGATGAAATCAGCGAGTGTTTTGCGACCTTCGCCATCGGTAAACTGGCTCAAGGTATCGTAAGGTTTGTTGAAGATAATGATTTTGCGTTCGGAAATTGAAACACGTTTTTTAGTGTGATCTGCGGGTGCTTTTGCAGCCACCGGACGCCTTTTTTGCTGGCCACGCTGTTTTAAATTAGAAGAACGAGAAGATCGAGATGAAGAGGAGAAATCACTGCGCAAGCGGGATGACATGTTAACTACCTTGCAAAAATGTAAATGAACTGTGTTTGAAAGTTTTCTGAACTTTGGATTTAGGCTATCATTTGCGCGCCAAAAAAGCGGATTGATGCACAAGATAATAGACTATTATCTCCGTTTTGTTTAATTATACTGAAGTCACTCGATTTTCATTTGGTTATTATTGTCAATGAGTGAAGCGGAGACTTTCACTCAGCGAGCAAAATCGAATCATGCTCAACGAAATTCGATGCAATATTCAAAAAAGTAACACGATCGTGATCTAGCTATGTGGATGCACTACCAGTTAGACGCAGACATTCATACAGCGTTATTTTATCCAGTAACGCTGTGAGTAAAAAATAGGGAAATTTCATGCCTACAGAAAAGCCTACAATTATCTATACCATTACTGACGAAGCACCAGCATTAGCAACGTATTCATTGTTGCCGATTATTCAATCTTTTACCGCATCGTCAGGCATCAATGTTGATACTCGAGATATCTCACTGGCAGGGCGTATCATTGCTAGCTTCCCTGAGCATTTAAAAGAAGAACAGCGTATTGGCGATGCATTGGCTGAGCTAGGCGAACTGGCGACCAAGCCAGAAGCAAATATTATTAAGCTGCCAAACATTTCAGCATCAGTACCTCAACTCAAAGCAGCGATTAAAGAACTGCAGGCGAAAGGGTACGCTCTGCCAAACTATCCTGAAGAGCCAAGTACTTACGAAGAAGAAGCCATTAAAGCAACTTACGATAAAATTAAAGGCAGTGCAGTAAACCCAGTGTTGCGTGAAGGCAACTCAGACCGTCGTGCGCCACTTTCAGTAAAAAATTACGCTAAGAAAAACCCACATTCAATGGGAGCTTGGTCTGCGCAATCTAAGTCGCATGTTTCAAGCATGAAAGAAAAAGATTTCTTTGGTACAGAGAAGTCGGTCACCATCAAGGGTGATACGCAAGTTAAGATCGAGTTTGTTGGTAATGATGGTACAACTAAAGTTCTAAAGAAAGACTTTGCACTGTTAGATAAAGAAATTATTGATGCTTCAGTGTTAAGCAAAATCGCCTTGGTTGAGTTTTTTGAGAAAGAAATTGCAACAGCTAAACAACAAGATGTATTGCTTTCTTTGCATATGAAAGCAACCATGATGAAAGTGTCTGATCCGGTTATTTTTGGTCATGCGGTTAAAGTTTACTACCAAGACGTATTTGCAAAATATGGTGATCTTTTTGACAGCTTAGGCGTGGATGTAAACAATGGGTTAGGTGATGTTTACACGAAAATCCAATCCCTTCCTCAAGCACAGAAAGAAGAAATTGAAGCAGCAATTGAGGCCGTTTACGCAACACAACCACCGCTTGCGATGGTAGATTCTGATCGTGGTATTACCAACTTGCACGTACCAAGCGATATTATTGTCGATGCTTCTATGCCTGCTATGTTGCGTTCTTCAGGTCAAATGTGGGGACCAGACGGTAAGCAAAAAGATACTAAAGCGATGATTCCAGACCGCTGCTATGCTGGTGTTTATCAAACCGTTATTGATTTTTGTAAGCAGCATGGCGCGTTTGATCCAACGACCATGGGCAGTGTGCCAAACGTTGGTTTGATGGCTCAAAAGGCAGAAGAATACGGCTCTCATGATAAGACATTTATTCTTGATGCCGCAGGTTCTGTACGCGTAGTGGATACTTCAGGTAAGGTTTTACTTGAACAAAGTGTAGAAGAGGGTGATATCTTCCGCATGTGTCAGGTTAAAGATGCACCAATTCAAGATTGGGTGAAATTAGCAGTGACTCGTGCCCGTGCGACGGGAGTTCCAGCTATTTTCTGGCTTGATGAGCAGCGTGCACACGATCGTGAGCTAATTAAAAAAGTAAAACTTTACCTAGCTGACCACGATACATCAGGCTTAGATATTCAAATTTTGTCACCTGTAGAAGCAACACAGTTTACGCTTGTGCGCCTTAAAGAGGGCAAGGATACCATCTCTGTAACCGGTAATGTGTTGCGCGATTACTTAACGGATCTTTTCCCGATTCTAGAGTTAGGAACATCAGCAAAAATGTTGTCTATCGTTCCTTTAATGAACGGTGGTGGCTTATTTGAAACAGGCGCTGGTGGTTCTGCTCCAAAACACGTACAGCAAGTGGAAAAAGAGAACCATTTACGCTGGGATTCTTTGGGTGAGTTTTTAGCATTAGCAGCTTCTTTAGAGCATTTGGGTATCGTAACTGGTAATACAAAAGCAAAAGTTCTTGCTGACGCTCTAGATAAAGCGACAGGTAAATTTTTAGATATGAATAAGTCGCCTTCTCGCAGAGTGCGCGAGTTAGATAACCGCGGTAGTCACTATTATTTGGCGACTTATTGGGCGGAGGCTTTGGCTCAGCAAAGTGATGATGCTGAATTAGCAGCAGAATTTGCTCCAATTGCGGAGAAGCTGGTGGCAAACGAACAAGCGATTATTGCTGAGCTAAACGAAGCTCAGGGTATTGCGGGTGACCTTGGTGGTTATTATTTGCCAGTGTTTGAAAAAGCGTCGGCCTTAATGCGTCCAAGTAAAACGTTGAATGACATTATTGGTGCATAACGCGAATCCACAATCAACAAAACCCGCCAACTGGCGGGTTTTTTAATCAAATACACTTATTGGCAGCGATTATTTTTCGAGTTGACCTTCAATGGGAACAACAGCGCTAGCGTGATATCCTTTAGGGCCTTCTTCAACTTCATAAGAAACTTGTTGCCCCGCTTTAAGCGTGCGATAGCCTTCCATTTGAATTGTTGAGTAATGAGCAAAAATATCGGAATCTTCACCTTCTGGGCAGATAAACCCAAATCCTTTTGCGTTGTTAAACCATTTAACTGTACCTGTAGCCATGCTTTACATCCTTAATTGCATTTTAGTTACCGATGTTATTGACGAGACACCTATCCAAAAATGTGACTCTATCAGTGAATATCAATTCAGACGCTGCCAAATTTTTAGTCACTAATTGACCAATGTAGCCAATGGTTTCGCTCAGTCAATAGGCAAAATGTATAATAATCGAGATATTTGCAAACAAATCACTTTTAAGCATTACATTTTCGTAACGAACAAAAACAGGGTGAGTCCATAAATTTTTAATATAGATGCTGTATTTCTGCTGTAATTTTAGCCAATTACATCTAGGCTCGATCTGAATAGCAATGTTTTATTTGCAGCGATACAATTGCTGCATTAGTCTTTAACTAAGGGTTGTTTTTCAACTGTGTCGAAAACATTTACTGATGTGAATGGCAAAACAGTTACTGAGAGGCACAACGATTACACTATGCAGAGAATACTCTAAGTAGAGAAACACTCTAAATGCGGTCATCATGAGTAAAAATTTTGAATGGGTGACTCCAGACTCAGATCTTCTGGAGCGTGAGAAGACAGCCATTAAGCCACCGGCAATGTACAACGTAATCCTTAACAATGACGATTACACGCCGATGGACTTTGTGATTGAAATCCTTGAGCGATTTTTCTCATTAGATATTGAAAAAGCAACGCAAGTCATGCTCAAGGTACATTATGAAGGGAAAGCAGTTTGTGGCACATACAGTGCTGAAATTGCAGAGACCAAGGTAGCGCAAGTTACTTTGTACTCAAAGGAAAATGAGCATCCACTACTTTGTACTATGGAGCAAGCTTAATCATTTGCTTGCACGACAAAGTAGATCCTTAAGGAGGTACTTATGCTTAATAAAGAACTAGAGTCGAGTCTAAACGGCGCGTTCGCTCGAGCGCGAGACAAAAGACATGAATTCATGACCGTCGAGCACCTCCTACTTGCATTATTAGAAAATGATGCAGCCAGAGAGGCATTATTAGCCTGTCAAGCGGATTTGGATGCGTTGCGGCAAGAGCTTGATATTTTTATCGATCAAACGACTCCTCTTATTCCCGAAAGGGACGAAAGTCGAGAAACTCAACCAACACTCAGTTTTCAACGTGTCCTTCAACGAGCTGTGTTTCATGTTCAATCATCTGGTCGCAATGAAGTCACCGGGGCGAATGTATTAGTCGCGATTTTTAGCGAGCAAGAATCTCACGCAGCTTATCTATTGAAGAAAAACGATATCAGCCGTTTAGATATTGTGAATTACATTTCACATGGCATTACAAAAACGTCTGGAGCCAATGGTGAAGATTCGGCATCTTCAGAATCATTTGGCAGTGAAGCTGCCGAAGAGGTTGGTTCTGATGAACGTTTAGAAAGTTTTGCCAGTAATTTAAACCAGCTTGCAAAACAAGGTTTGATTGATCCACTGATTGGTCGAGATAAAGAACTTGAACGTACCATTCAAGTGCTTTGTCGTCGTCGCAAAAATAACCCATTGCTAGTGGGTGAAGCCGGTGTCGGTAAAACGGCGATTGCTGAAGGTCTTGCTTGGAGAATAGTTGAAGGGCAGGTGCCTGAGATTATTCAAAATAGTATTATTTACTCTTTGGATATCGGTTCACTTTTAGCAGGAACAAAATATCGCGGTGATTTTGAAAAGCGTTTTAAAACCATATTAAAACAGCTTGAAAAAGAAGAAGATGCGATACTCTTTATCGATGAAATCCACACGATTATTGGTGCGGGGGCTGCTTCTGGTGGCCAAGTTGATGCGGCTAACTTAATTAAACCATTACTCAGTAGTGGCAAGTTGCGTTGTATTGGTTCAACGACGTATCAGGAGTACAACAATATTTTTGAGAAAGAACGTGCTTTGTCTCGTCGATTCCAAAAAATTGATGTGGTGGAACCATCACTGGACGATACCACTAAAATCTTGATGGGCTTGAAGCCCAAATACGAAGCACACCATGAAGTTCGTTATACCAATAAGGCATTACGCGCAGCGGTAGAGCTCTCGGCTAAATACATTAATGAACGTCATTTACCAGATAAGGCGATTGACGTTATTGATGAAGCAGGTGCACGTTCCAGACTGGCTCCTGCAAGTCGTCGTAAGAAAACGGTCGGTGTCGCAGACATCGAAGCTATGGTGGCGAGAATGGCGCGTATTCCAGAGAAATCCGTATCCTCTTCTGATAAAGATACTCTGCAAAACCTTGATCAAAAAATGAAAATGCTGGTTTTTGGTCAAGATCCTGCTATTGATGTTTTGAGTGAAGCGATCAAGCTATCCCGTGCAGGTCTTGGAGCCGAGAACAAACCGGTTGGTTCGTTTTTGTTTGCAGGCCCGACTGGGGTTGGTAAAACAGAAGTGACGGTTCAGTTGTCTAAACTATTGGGTATCGAACTATTGCGTTTTGATATGTCTGAATATGGTGAACGCCATTCAGTTAGCCGATTGATTGGCGCACCTCCGGGTTACGTTGGCTATGACCAAGGCGGACTGTTAACGGATGCGGTGATTAAACATCCTCATTCAGTGGTGTTGTTGGATGAGATTGAAAAAGCGCACCCAGATATCTTTAACTTGCTATTACAAGTAATGGATAATGGCACGCTGACAGATAACAATGGACGCAAAGCAGATTTTCGTAATGTCATTTTAGTGATGACGACCAACGCTGGTGTAGCGGAAACGGTGAAAAAATCCATTGGCTTGATTCAGCAAGACAACAGTTTCGATGCCATGGCTGAAATTAAGAAAGTCTTCACCCCAGAATTTCGTAACCGTCTAGATAACATCATCTGGTTTAATAGCTTAGATGAGCGTGTGATTCACCAGGTGGTTGATAAGTTTATTGTTGAGCTGCAAGCACAACTCGATGCGAGAGGCGTCTCTTTGGAGGTTTCAGAAGATGCTCGTCATTGGTTAGCAACCTTGGGTTACGACAAGGAGATGGGTGCTCGTCCAATGGGGCGTGTGATTCAAGATAAATTGAAAAAACCTCTAGCTAATGAACTGTTGTTTGGCTCATTGGTTGAAGGTGGTACCGTTAAAGTCGATTTTGAGGGTGATGAACTCAAGTTTGAATACATTGGTTCACGTGAGGAAGCGGTGCACTAATGCGGCATAGTCTTTAGGAAAGTAGCAATGCTTTCCTATTGATAGACAACAAAAAACGGAGCAATTAGCTCCGTTTTTTGTTGTGTTCGAAAATCAGCGATTAACGAGCACGGAAGACGATGCGGCCTTTAGATAGGTCGTATGGAGTCATCTCAACAGTTACTTTGTCACCAGTAAGAATACGAATGTAGTTCTTACGCATTTTACCAGAGATGTGAGCTGTAACTACGTGACCGTTTTCTAGCTCAACACGGAACATTGTGTTTGGAAGAGTATCAAGGACAGTGCCTTGCATCTCAATTACGTCTTCTTTAGCCATTTAATCCTCTTTAGAAACTTGGCGATTTTTAACGGACGCATTCTGCCGTTAAAATATAAATATGTAAAGTTGGGCGGTATTCTACCCTTGCCAACGTTGATTTACTAGCTTTTGATGGCGTTGAAAGCGTACTTTGTAGTTCATCGCCGGACATTCATCAATTTGATAACCCAGATATAACCACTGCTTACCGGTTGATTGACAATATTGAAGTTGAAATAGAACGCCTAGTGTACCTAAGGATATATCCGCGTTTGGGTCGTAAAAGGTATAAAAAGCGCTGGCACTGTGCCTGAGAATATCAGTCACTGCAATAGCTACTAATTTATTTTCTTGGTAGATATGCAGATATTGAGTATTGAGCCACTCACAACTCGAAAACTGTTTAAATTCGGCGTCTTTAGGTGGAAACATGCTGCCATCACGATGCCTTGCTTCAATATAACGAGAATAAAGGGTGAACCAGCCTTCATCCATTTCTGTTTTGAGTTGCCATCGATAAGAGTACGCTTTTTTCAACAGGCGTTTTTGGCTATTTGAAACACTAAATTCGTTAACCGATACACGCAATGCCTGACATGAATTGCAGCTTTCACAATGAGGCTTATAAATGGTATCACCACTGCGACGAAAGCCATTAGCCAATAAAACTTCATAATTATCTGGAGATTGCATACTTGGGTCGAGTGCCACAGCCACTCGTTCTTGTCGATCTTCTAAATAACTACAAGGGTGGTTGTTGGTTAAACCAATACGTATTTGGTGTAGTTCCGAACTCATGGTTATCCCTCACTTGATAAGGTAAGCCATTGGGGAATAAAGCAGCATTTGTCCAAAGACTCATCTCTAAAAGATAGCAAGGATTTAAGAAAGTCGTCGCGTTGTAATTCGACAGCCCCCAAAGAAAGTAAGTGGGGATTCATGACTTGGCAATCTATCAATTGACCACCATGTGACTGAAAATGTTGGCAAAAATACCAAAGTGCAATTTTCGATGCGTTTGTTTTGATACTAAACATCGACTCGCCACAAAATAGTCGCCCCACTTGTATTCCATACAAACCGCCGATCAATTCTGAGTCATCCCATACCTCAACCGAATGACAGAGTCCTAATTTCGACAGCTCAAGATACGATTTTCTCATGTCTGAATTTAACCATGTTTGATCTGCGGGTCTCAACTTGGCACATTGGGTGATGACGTCTTGCGTTGCGTGATTGATGCTGATTTTATAGTTATGTTTTTTCTGGAATTTTTTTACGCTTCTTGCTGGCGTAAAGGATTTTGGGTCAAACACTGCACGGGGTGAGGGGCTCCACCAAAGAATGGGTTCTCCCGGTCCATACCAAGGGAAAATACCTTGTCGATATGCACTGTATATACGTTGTGGTTGTAAGTCACCACCAAATGCGAGTAGGCCGTTTGGTTCTTGCAAGGCTTCATAAGGTGAGGGAAACGAGAAGTCATCAAGTTCCAGTTGAGGAAGATAAATGGTCATGCTAAATCCGACACCTGTTAAGGGAAGTAAAATGGGGATGTTTGGTCAGAATAGTATTGATTTTTTGATGGTTTGCCAATGGTTGCCGGTGGGGGGGAGATTTTGTGATGATTTTAGCCTCAACGTCAAATTGCCGTTTGGCCAATTAATCATTGGCAGTTAGCTTTAATTGCTGAGCTTATTCATGAGTTTGATTGGTCCACTTATCGTGATTTATCAGAAGGTCGAAAAGAGCATATTTATGCTGGAGTTCACTTTTATTTTTAGATAGGCTGCAAGTACGAAGAATTTTCATCGTCTCAAAGTGCGCAGGAAGACTTTGGGGGATGCAAGGAAACACAACATTAATGGAAAGCCTTACCTTAAAACCAATTAAAAAAATGAATGGGGAAGTCAACTTACCCGGTTCTAAAAGTGTATCAAACCGAGCGCTCTTGCTAGCCGCTCTTGCCAAAGGCACCACCACGCTAACGAATTTGCTCGATAGTGATGATATTCGACATATGCTAAATGCTTTGACCAAATTAGGGGTGGTTTATCGATTATCTGAGGATAAAACCGTCTGTGAAGTGGAAGGCTTAGGTAAGCCATTTAGCGTTTCTCAGTTAACCGAACTATTTTTAGGCAATGCGGGAACGGCAATGCGTCCTTTAGCGGCCGCATTATGCTTAGGACAAGGGGAGTTTGTTTTAACGGGCGAGCCGCGTATGAAAGAGCGTCCAATTGGTCATTTAGTCGATGCATTACGGGAAGCAGGTGCACAAATAGACTATTTAGAGAACGAGCACTTTCCTCCACTTAAAATTACCGCTACTAGTTTAAAGGCGGGTAGCGTGGCCATTGATGGCTCTATTTCTAGCCAGTTTTTGACCGCATTTTTAATGTCAGCACCACTTGCCGAAGGTGAAGTCACCATTAATATCGTAGGTGAGCTAGTATCAAAACCATATATTGATATTACACTGCACATTATGGCGCAATTTGGTGTTCAAGTTGTCAATAATAACTACCAACAGTTTGTCATTCCTGCCGGACAAATGTATCAATCTCCAGGGCAATTTTTGGTGGAAGGTGATGCTTCTTCGGCTTCTTATTTTCTTGCCGCGGCTGCGATTCGAGGCGGTGAAATCAAGGTGACGGGTATTGGTAAAAACAGTATTCAAGGCGATATTCAATTCGCTGATGCCTTAGAAAAAATGGGAGCGGAGATCGAGTGGGGAGACGATTATGTAATTGCGCGTCGCGGCCAATTAAACGCCGTTGATTTGGATTTTAACCATATTCCTGACGCAGCAATGACTATTGCGACAACGGCACTCTTTGCTCAAGGTACCACCGCAATTCGTAATGTGTACAACTGGCGTGTTAAAGAGACGGATCGCCTTGCTGCTATGGCCACCGAATTACGTAAGGTTGGTGCTGAAGTTGAAGAGGGTGAGGACTACATCATTATCACACCACCAACGTTGTTAACGCATGCCGCGATTGATACTTATGATGACCACCGCATGGCAATGTGTTTTTCGTTGGTCGCTCTGAGCGATACGCCAGTGACGATTAACGATCCTAAGTGTACGTCTAAAACTTTCCCTGATTACTTTGATAAATTTTCGGGTTTAAGTCACTAACTGTATTTTCCACAAAGCCTCTTTTGAGGCTTTGTATTTATTTTTTATGGTCTAGCTTATTTAGCCAGTGTAAATTCTTTCGATAGATTCAGCGCTAGGTACTTAAACATATTAAACACCGCCGTTGTATTGGCAGTAGGCAGCCCGTTGTTATCTAAAAAATAATTGCCTTTAAATACCAGTACCCCATCTTTCTCTTCTACACTTTCAGCTCTCATTCCCTCAATGTAACTATCATGTTGTTGAATGATCTGATTGGCGATAAGTAGTAAATCAAATTCGGCGATAGATTGTTTGTCGCTCATGTTGAATGCCTTATGAGTGGATTTGCAACGGGATAGTGCCGCAAAAAGCGAGTTAATTTCAATGATCTTAAATAGAAAATCGTGGAAAAATATCAGTATTACTACTTGCTTAAAGCGCTCGTGTAGTAATCGTTTTTTCTCAAAACATGAGAATTTGTGATTTATTGCATATTTTGTCAGTTTAAGTTCGCGAACCCGCAGCACTCACTTTAGTATGTGCGCGCAATCTGTAGCATGAAATCTTGAACTAGCTATACCCTTCCTATTTGAAGTTGCAGCGGTGTTGGCTACATTCGCTCACCCCAATCACATAGTTTATATATGCTCATGGGGATGAACTCACTTGCCGCCTACCTGCAACTTCAAGTTGTTTGGGTATAAACAATGCAATAGCCATTGTAAGTAGGCCTGAATTATTTAGGGGTGTTTCACGGCTTTGCATTTGGATGAGTAGGCGGTAATAGCGCAACGCCAGCACACAAATGGTGAACGTGTTTTGGTGAATTGTCGAACAGTTGAGTTTTATTTTTTCAAAAACATGTTGATCTTCTTGTTAACTGGCTCGATAGTAAAAAAAGAAGCAATATTTTAGAACGTCATGCGATTTACTGATCGCATAGTGATTAAGGACATTTGAGTCAATTATGGGTAAATCACTCGTTATAGTGGAGTCGCCAGCTAAGGCTAAGACGATCAACAAATATCTTGGTAAAGATTTTGTTGTTAAATCGAGCGTTGGACATGTCCGTGATCTTCCTACTGCCGGTCAAAGTACCGCAAAGAAAGCAGCACCTACTTCTACTAAGAATTTGAGTGCTGAAGAAAAAGCACGTTTAAAAAGCGAAAAAGATCGTAATTCTCTGATTAAGAAGATGGGTATCGATCCCTATAATGGTTGGGAAGCTAATTATCAAATTTTGCCAGGGAAAGAAAAAGTTGTCTCTGAGCTGCAAAAACTAGCCAAAGATGCTGATTACGTTTATCTCGCAACCGATTTGGATCGCGAAGGAGAAGCCATCGCTTGGCACCTTCGTGAGATCATCGGTGGCGATGAACAGCGATATAAACGAGTGGTGTTTAACGAAATTACAAAAAACGCTATCCAGCAAGCATTTGAGACTCCAGGTGAGTTGAATATGGATGGTGTCAACGCACAACAAGCTCGACGATTTTTGGACCGCGTTGTGGGTTTTATGGTGTCTCCGTTGTTGTGGAAAAAGGTCTCTCGTGGTTTGTCGGCAGGTCGAGTTCAGTCCGTTGCAGTAAAACTACTGGTTGAACGTGAACGCGAAATCAATGCTTTTATCCCTGAAGAATTTTGGGATATTCACGCTGACACAAAGACACAAGACAAAACAGATTTTCGCTTAATTGTTGCCCAGAAAGACGGTATTGCTTTCAAACCTGTCAACGAAGCGGAAACCAAAGCGGCTGTCGCTATCTTAGAAAAAGCAGCTTACGAGGTTTGTAAGCGTGAAGATCGTCCAACAAGCAGTAAACCTTCAGCTCCCTTTATCACTTCGACACTCCAGCAGGCGGCGAGCACACGCTTAGGTTATGGTGTTAAGAAAACCATGATGCTAGCGCAGCGACTGTATGAAGGGGGTTATATTACCTACATGCGTACCGATTCGACGAATTTGAGTGGTGAAGCGGTAGAGGCTGTGCGTAGTTATATTGGCAATGAGTTTGGACAAGCTTATCTGCCAGAAAATCCACCGGTTTACGGAAGCAAACAAGGCGCTCAAGAGGCGCACGAAGCGATTCGCCCATCTAGCGTGGATGTCAAAACTGATGATCTACAAGGTATGGAAGCGGATGCTCATAAATTATACGCCTTGATTTGGAATCAGTTTGTGGCTTGTCAGATGACGCCAGCACAATATGATTCAACCACGGTGAGTGTTAAGGCTGCTGATTTTACGCTTAAAGCTAAAGGACGCATTCTTAAGTTTGATGGTTGGACGCGTGTTCAACGTCCAATGGGTAAGAATGAAGACCAGATCTTACCGCCAGTGAAGGTCGGGGATACACTAGCATTGCAAGTGCTCGATCCAAAACAGCATTTCACTAAACCACCGGCACGTTACACTGAAGCTGCCTTGGTAAAAGAACTTGAGAAACGTGGTATTGGTCGACCATCGACTTATGCATCGATCATTTCAACAATTCAAGATCGTGGCTATGTGAAAGTAGAACAGCGCCGTTTCTATGCAGAGAAGATGGGAGAGATTGTCACCGACCGTCTTGACGCCAGCTTTAATGATTTGATGAACTATGATTTTA
Organism: Vibrio sp. S12_S33; assembly: GCF_963889785.1. Taxonomy (NCBI): domain Bacteria; kingdom Pseudomonadati; phylum Pseudomonadota; class Gammaproteobacteria; order Vibrionales; family Vibrionaceae; genus Vibrio; species Vibrio sp. S12_S33. Next base: position 80,001 of record NZ_CAWPQZ010000005.1, read on the forward strand.
CCGCCCGCATGGAAGAAAAACTTGACCAAATAGCGGTAGGTTCAGCAAATTGGAAAGATTTACTTGATAACTTTTTTAATGATTTCACCACTGACTTAGAAGCTGCAGAGTTAGATGAAGAGCAAGGTGGTATGCGACCTAACCATATCGTGATGACGGATATTCAGTGTCCAACATGTTCACGACCAATGGGGATTCGTACCGCTTCGACAGGTGTATTCTTGGGTTGCTCAGGTTATGCATTACCACCAAAAGAGCGCTGTAAGACAACCATTAACCTTGGTGACGAAGATGGTGTTATCAACGTTCTGGAAGAAGACGTAGAAACAGCAGCGCTACGCGCTAAGAAACGCTGCCCAATCTGTGAAACGGCGATGGATGCGTACTTAATTGACGATAAGCGGAAAATGCACGTTTGTGGTAATAACCCGAATTGTGAAGGCTATATCGTTGAGTATGGTGAATTCAAAGTAAAAGGTTATGATGGCCCAGTAGTTGAGTGTGACAAGTGTGGTTCTGATATGGTACTCAAAAATGGTCGTTTCGGTAAGTATATGGATTGTACTAGCGAAGACTGTAAGAATACGCGCAAGATCTTGAAAAGCGGTGAAGTGGCACCACCGAAAGAAGACCCAGTTCATTTCCCTGAGCTTGCTTGTGAAAATTCAGATGCTTATTTTGTATTGCGTGATGGTGCTGCTGGCTTGTTCTTTGCTGCCAGTAATTTCCCTAAATCTCGCGAAACTCGTGCGCCATTAGTTGAAGAGTTAGTTCGATTTAAAGATCGCATAACAGATAAGTATCAATATCTAACCACAGCTCCAACCCATGACCCGGATGGTCTTCCAGCCGTTGTGCGCTTTAGTCGTAAGTCTAAAGAGCACTATGTACGTACTGAGACTGATGGTAAGCCATCGGGTTGGACTGCATTGTATGAAAATGGACAGTGGGAAGTGACAGATAAGAGAAAAAACTCAAAGAAATAGTGATGGTGTAAACCGTTACCAAAATAAGGCAGCTTTTGAGCTGCCTTATTTACTTGCTTTGATTATTTGAGCTGTTTCAATTATTAAAAAATGTAGTCATTTTTTTGACATTCTGATGTCAAATGGTTAGTGATAGGTTGAAAATTAATCAGATTGGCCAGAGGTGATTATTAGAAGAAAGTTCTTAGTGGTTTTTTCTTTGATTTCATTACTACTTATTGTGGTAGGGTGGAGTTTGGTTAAAACACATTTGCAGCGTTTTCAATTGGCCTATTGCATCAATACTCCCAAGTCGTTAATCATTACCGTTCAAAAAACACGCTAGACCCTATCATTAGAGAAGTTGAACTGGTTCGTCAGGTTTCTTTGCATCCCCATATCATTACATGGGCGGAAAATGCCGAAGATTCAGTCCATATTGACGTAGCTACAGATACATTAGAACAGTTTCGCTGGCAGTTGCTCTGGATTCAAATTTAGCTTACTACTTTAATTCAACGGAGAATATACGCGAGTCAGCGAGTTTGCTGCGTTATCATTTGAATCCAGAGCAAGCTGAAGATCAGTGGTATTTTAAGCATAAATAGCGAGCAGCACCATTTGGTGTCAACATCAATCACGATCATCATTTAGGTATAACTAAATTATGGATCAACCAGTCAATCATTAAAAATGGTCAGTTTCTCGGCATGGTCGGAACCGGTTTGTCATTAGAACCATTTATGGACGGGCTCTTCCGTGAGAATGCGATTGGGAGTGATACCTTGTTTGTGGATGAGTTACTAAATGTATAGTTCATTAGAGATGCAAATATTCAATTTTCTGACGATTTCAAAAGCAAAGTTCAAGGTAAACCACTGTCGGTTTTTATCCAAGATCCTAATGATTATGTTCACGTTGTGCAGGCTATCAACGCCCAAAAAAATGGAGCAGAGCCAAACGCACTACTGGTTGACTACAATGACAGTAAGTCCTTGGTTTCAATCAACTACATTAAGCCACTGAATTGGTTTGAGGTTACCTTTATTAATATGGATAGCTTGCTGGCATCGACGAATGTCACGTTACTTTACTGTGTTTTACTCTTAACGCTTGTTGGATTTTTGCTCACCATTTGGCTGGTCATTGAGCTAACCTTTTTACGTCCTTTCGCTCACCTTGTTAAGGTAGCACACCAGTACCGCACTCAAGACAACCCCATTCAATTTACCTATAAACCACATTCTGAAATCGGGGAGGTGATGCGCTTTATCGAAAAACTAACCAAGGGAATCCTTTATGGGCAAGCTAATATTGACCGATTAGTGGCAATAAGAGAATATGATTCTGCTGGCCGCTGGGCCGATAATGAATTTCTTATCGTAATCAGAAGTGAGAGCTATAACAGTCTGTTAGCACTATCGAAACGTTTAACTGAGCTTTCATCAAACAACGTGGGCGCAGAAAATTCAACATCAATTGACTTATCGATTGGTGGGGCACTGATAAATGGAGGGTGTTCTATCACAGAAGCTCTGGCTAAAGCTGACACCGCACTTTATATGGCAAAGCAGTCTAAAGAATGCCAAGTCTATATATGGCAAGAAGGAAGTCATGTGGCTTAGCTAGACATATTGGGATTTGTATCGAACGAAATTTAACCTAAGAAAACCTTAAACTGACGCTGTTGTATCAGGTGTCTAGAGGTTTTAACTGGATGTCATAAATGTGTTTTATTATTGATTTTCATAGCGTGTATATGAGATGAAAAAACGATACAAAAAACGGATATTTACGTTTGGTTAATGCATTGTTGTATTTGTATTTTATGAGGCATTGAAATGTGAGCTAGGTTAGGTGTTGGCAATCTAACGGAATAATAGTCGACAGAACAGCATATTTAAAATTGTATTCTTCTAGCAATTCGATAACGTATAGGCATCCGTTTTTGAGTGAAAGGTATTTTACAAAATCTCGGATTCTACAAGAGCGTTATATAAAGGAAAAGCATCCATACTCCCCCTTAATGCTAATAAGTATGGAATGCGAATATAAAAATGAAAAAATATGGAGAATTATTATGGCTGGTGTTTTAGGTATGATCCTTGCGGGTGGTGAAGGCTCTCGCTTGATGCCCTTGACTGCATCTCGTAGTAAACCTGCGGTTCCATTTGGTGGTAGCTATCGCTTAATCGACTTTGCACTTAACAACTTTGTTAACGCAGATCTTATGCGTATTTATGTATTGACACAGTTCAAATCACAGTCTCTTTATCTACATATGAAGAAAGGATGGAATTTGACGAGTATCACGGACCGCTTTATTGACTCGATTCCAGCACAGATGCGTGATGGTAAGCGTTGGTACGAGGGGACGGCAGATGCTATCTACCAAAATATTAGTTTTATTGAGCTATCAGCACCTGATCAAGTGTGTATCTTCGGTTCTGACCATATTTATAAAATGGATATACGTCAGATGCTTGACTTCCACAAGCGCGTTGATGCGAAATTGACTGTATCGGCTTTAAGAATGCCACTCTCTGAGGCTTCTCAATTTGGTGTTATTGAAGTTGATGAGCATGGCAAAATGATCGGCTTTGAAGAAAAGCCTAGTAATCCTAAGTCTATCCCTGGACACCCTGATCTTGCTCTTGTTTCTATGGGTAACTATATTTTTGATGCAAACACATTATGCGAAGAGTTACGCTTAGACGCTGAGAATAAAGAATCTAGTCATGATTTCGGTAAAGATATTATTCCTAAACTCTTCCCTGAAGGTGGGGTTTATGTCTATGATTTTTCTACGAATGTAATCAAGGGTGAAAAAGAAGCCACTTATTGGCGCGATGTGGGTACGATTGATGCTTACTGGTCTGCTCATATGGACTTACTTGAGCACGATGCCGATTTCTCACTCTATAACCGTAGTTGGCCATTGCACACTTATTATCCGCCATTACCGCCAGCAACCTTTGTAGATTCACATGATCGTAAAGTACAAATTACAGATAGCTTGATCTCTGGTGGTAGCTATATTCAAGGTGCAAAGATATACAAATCAGTGCTAGGCTATCGCAGTAATATTGCCGCAAATACTTTAATTAGTGAGTCAGTGATTTTAGGTGATGTCAAAATCGGTGAAGGCTGTAGTATTAAACGCACAATTATTGATAAAAATGTTGAGATTGCACCAGGCACAATCATTGGTGAAGATCTAGAGCTTGATAGACAGCGCTTCCACGTGTCAGATGAGGGGATCGTTGTTATTGCAAAAGGAACGAAAGTTGGATTCTAAAAGGGAAAAAATCGAGGTTTGGTTTACCGTTTCAGAAGCACAGGGATTGATTAAAAGTGGTGGTTTGGCGGATGTCGCCAAGGCGCTGCCTAAAGCCCTTCAAGAGCTAGGTTATCAGGTAGCCGTTGCGCTACCTGCTTATCGCTCTATACCGGGGCTAAATGAAGCTCCAGTTGTGTTAGAGACTGAGCTTACTCATTGGCCTCACACCCAATATCGAGTGCGTGAAATGCAGCTTGATGGTGTACCAGTCTACTTGATCGACTGCCCACATTATTTTGACCGTCCAGAAATGTATGGTGAGAATAACCAAGCCTATTCAGATAACGGTGAACGTTTTGGCTTTTTTTCAGCAGCGAGTCTGGATGTGTTGCCGAAATTAGGCAAAAAACCGCAAGTTATTCACGCTAATGATTGGCATACAGGATTAGTTCCTTTCTTGCTTAGAACTCGTTATCAACACGACCCATACTTTTCTGAGATGAGGAGTGTCTTGACGGTGCATAATGCTATCTTCAAGGGGATCTTCTCTTATCATCAATTAGAAATTATTCCTGAATTAAATTTATCTGGTATGGAGTTTCTGCAATATGGGCATGATCACGTTAGCATGCTGCGTGCAGGTATTGCCTTTGCCGATAAAATTAATGCAGTTAGTCCTAATTATGCATCTGAATTGCTAACACCTTTGGGCTCTCATGGACTGGTTGATGATTTTGTACAAAGAGCAAGGGATCTTCACGGCATTGTCAATGGCTGTGATTACAGTGAATGGAATCCACAAAAGGATGAATATCTTCCTCTTGTCTATTCAGATGAGGCGGAATCGCTGCATGCGGGTAAATTAGCAAGCAAACAGATACTGCAAGAAGAGCTGCAATTACCTAAACGTTCATTACCGCTGTTTGGTATGGTTTGTCGTTTAACTCACCAAAAAGGGTTTCATTACATTCTACCCATCCTAGAGCAGTTTTTACGTAATGATGTTCAAGTGATTATTGTTGGGACGGGTGAACCTGAAGTTGCCACTCGTTTGCAGAAAATCGCTTCATTGTATCCACATAAATTTGCCTTTGTTGAAGCTTATAGCAACCGCTTCGCGCATTTGGTTGAAGCCGGTGCAGATTTCTTTCTTATGCCGTCAGAATTTGAGGCGTGTGGCTTGAATCAGATCTATAGCATGGCTTACGGCACGTTGCCTATTGTGCGTGAAGTCGGTGGCCTGAAAGATACGGTTCGTGATTACGATAAGTACCCTGATGAAGCTACGGGGTTTGGTTTCCATGAACCGTCTGCTGAAGCTTTGCTGATTACTATGCAGCGGGCGATGCTATTTTATCTTCAGCATCCAGATAAAATGTTAGAAGTACAGCAACGCGCTATGCGACAAGATTTTAGTTGGCAAGATTCAGCGAAAGAATACATCAAAATGTATCAAGACGCGGTATTTAGTTAATAACAAATGAAAAGGCGCTTCGGCGCCTTTGTTTTATGCTCTAGAGCAGATAAACCAAACATAATTTTACATCCTGCTACCAATAGTATTGGTATTTTGTGGTAGTCTTAATACTCATTGATTGCGAACAAATATCTCAATATGTCTCAGAGTTTACTTTTCCATAAAACTTACCATCATCCGACCAGTGATGAATGGGTTGTCTTTGTCCATGGGGCAGGGGGAAGCTCATCTATTTGGTTTAAGCAGATAAAAGCATACAGAGAACATTTTAATTTATTGTTAATTGACCTCCGTGGTCACGGCAAATCCAATCAGCTACTTAAAGAGTTAATGGCCAATCGCTATACTTTTAAATCAGTTACACAAGATATTCTCAAAGTGTTGGATCATCTGAAAATCCAATCTGCCCATTTTGTTGGTATGTCACTAGGAACAATTATTGTCAGAAACCTTGCTGAATTAGCGTCTAGTCGTGTTAGAACGATGGTGTTAGGTGGTGCGGTGACGCGTTTTGACGTTCGTTCGCAGGTGCTAGTTAAGGTAGGCAATTTAAGTAAGCATATCATTCCTTATATGTGGCTATATCGATTGTTCGCTTATATTGTTATGCCACAGCGTACTCAAAAAGAGTCTCGACATTTATTTATACGAGAAGCAAGAAAACTGTGCCAAAAAGAGTTTAAACGTTGGTTTATGCTGACTTCGGAAGTTAACCCTTTAATGAAGTACTTTAAAGAGAAAGAACTACCAATTCCGACTCTTTATCTGATGGGCGAGAGAGACTATATGTTCATTAAACCCGTCAAAGACATGGTGGCACACCACAAAAAGAGCATTCTGTTAGAAATACCCAATTGTGGACATGTTTGTAATGTTGAACAGCCGGAGATGTTTAATCGACACTCTATTGAATTTATTAAACGGAATATGTCTCGCTAATTTCGATACTAGACAGCCAATTGGGAGCTACTGAACTGAATTACAATGCCAGCAGGCAGAAAACTGCGGTTCGTTCTCTTCTCCGCATTTTTGGCAGTACCAGTTGGATACATTTTGTTCATGGTTATCGCGGTAAGTTTCTATAACTGCAAGAGCTTCACGTTCTTTATGAGCATCGAGTAGCCATACATAAGGGTTAGTTTCTTCTCCAAAAGGCAATTCACCTTGTAAACCAAACAGGCCTTCTCCCCTGACTTCACACTGAATTTTTTCTTGCTGCAAGAGATGACTGACGATATGTGCTTCTAATAATAAGTTCGAGACGAATATCTTCATGTTGATTGGCTCTAAGTCGTTTTGGTCACATTGTTGAATTTAGATAGACCCCATTTCGCTATCATGGGAAACAATCCAAGCAGTGCAAATGAAAGCAAGACGGACGGTGAAATAATACCAGAGAGACTATCTATTTCAGATAACTGTGTGCCTGCATTCAAATAGACAGCAGTGCCTGGCAACATCCCCAACTGGCTAACTAAATAAAAGCGAACGGTGGAAAGTGGTGTTAAGCCCATTAACAAATTGATCAAGAAAAATGGAAAGACAGGTATCAAGCGCAGAGAAAATAGATAGAAAGCGCCATCACTTTCCACACCTTGGTTTATCGCTTTCAGTTTTGAGCCAAATTTGTCTTGCACCCATTCACGCAGTAAAAATCGGCTGCTTAAAAAGGCTAGGGTTGCCCCGATAGTACTGGCAAAGGAGACTAAAAGTAGACTAGTCCAAAAGCCGAATAGCGCGGCGCCCAATAAAGTGACCACTGCTGCTCCGGGGATCGAAAATGCCGTGACTAAAATATAGAGCGAGAAATAGAGTGCTGCTGCGCTCACAAAGTTTTGTGCAATATGCTCATTGAGCAGTAATTGCTGTGCTTTGGCGTTTTCTAAGGTTAGATACTGGCCAAAATTCATCGCTAGTAGAATGATGGTAATTAATAGGATTAGACCCAAGACAATTTTTTTATTCATGCTTTTTCTCACCGCGTTTTTACACTAGATATAGTGAATAGGACATGGAAAGTCGAACTTTTATTTCAAAAAAGAATAAAAAAGCGCCCGCAATGAAGAGCGAACGCTTTTTGAAAGGTTGTGGTTAACGTTTATAGATTATTGGTGAGTTCATCACGACGAGATTGCGAAATAACAGACCAGTGTTTTCCTTCAATCGCGCCTTCTAAAGCCCAAAGCAATTCTAAACTGACAGTCGAAGAGTGGGTTTGCTGAATGGCTTTGTACGCTTCTAAAGCACCTTTCGCTTGTAAATCATTAACCGATTCAATACCTGCTTTTTTGAGCATTCTTTCCGTTGCAAGACGCAAATTGGGCAGATCTTTCAAGCGGTCTGGCTTTGCCTGAGCTTGAACTTCACGTTCTTGCTTGGCAATTTCAAGTGCGACAGATGCGTCTCTCAAGATTTGTTGCGGGTTGTCCCAGCAATTATCGGGTAATGCAAAATATTTAGTGATGACAGGAAAGCCGCGCTTTTTATATACATAAGGCTCATAGCCCTGCTGTACAAAGCGTTTTGTCGACACATCATCAGCGCGAATGTGAAGTTTATCGTTTACGACCAAAGCAAACATAGTGTTATCGACGAAAATACCGAAACCGCCAAACATTGAACGAGATTTTATTTGTCCAAACTGTTCGAATAGTCGTATTGAATCTTTAAGTACTGGTTTATCCATGTTGTAAATTCTCGGTGTATAGGTAATACGCCACCAAAATCAGGTCCGAGAGGTTAGCAACTCTATGCAGAAAGTGTGTCAGTAAGGAGTAAACTTAGTGCTAGTATCATTGCCATCGGCAACCCCGCTACCTACCAATGTCGTGGTTTAGGCCGGAGGCTTTGCGTCCCATTCTTTCAAATGGTTTGCCCTGTGCGTGACTTCTAAGAACTAGAATAAATAAAACATTGGACAAATATCACATCTGTATCTCTTATATGTGATGCCTATCTCAAAAGTTTCGTGATTGAAAGTCAAATATAATCCTAATTTTAAGAATATGGGCAGTTTTGACTTTCGGACGATTAATGAGCAAAAATTTGATTTATTTTTTTATATTTTTAACTGTCTTACGTTCAACAATCTCTGGGTGCATTTCAAAAATACGTCTATCATGCTCTTTGTCTTTAATGCGTTCTAACAAAATTTCAAATGCATTTTTTCCCACACGGCGCTTAGGCTGGTGGATGGTGGTTAGCGGTGGTGAAAAGTATTCAGCGAGTTCAATGTTGTCATAGCCAATCACTGACATGTCATCAGGGACACGGATACCTTTTTGTTGTAGGCGACTCATTAAACCTAAAGCCATTGTATCGTTAAAACAGAATACAGCTGTTGGACGTTTATCCATTGCTGCGATTTTATCTGCGGCTAATACAGCAGTATCACACTCGAAATTACCTTCCAGTATCCAGTTTTCATTCACAGTTAGGTTCGCTTCTGCAAGTGCGCGTTTGAAGCCTTGAATTCGCTCTTGGCAGGCTGCCTTTTCGAAGTGACCACTTAGACATGCAATTTCAGTGTGACCATGATCGATAAGATATTTGGTCGCTAGATAACCACCTTCTTCAGAATTATCGATGATTTTATCAGCTTGAGAGCTTTCTGGGCCCCAGTCCATTATCACCTTAGGGATATCGGCATGGCGATCGAGCATTTCCAGAAGCTCTTCAGTGAGGTCTGAACACATGACTAACATACCATCAACACGTTTTTCCGCTAGCATGCGAATATAATCACGTTGTTTCTCATAGATACCACCCGTGTTACACAAAATGAGTGTATAGCCTTGGCGATAGCAGTAGCTTTCCACGCCATCAATAACTTCGGAGAAAAACAAGTTAGTGGATTGGGTAACCAACATACCGATCGTGCGGGTGGTATTACATTTCAAGCTACGAGCCACAGCACTTGGCGCATAGTTGAGTTCCGCTACTGCTTCCATCACTTTTTCTTGTGTAGCTTCAGCAACAAAGCGAGTTTTGTTAATCACGTGCGATACCGTGGTGGTTGATACGCCAGCGAGGCGAGCAACGTCTTTAATCGTAGCCATAAGTTCGTTCCTGTCGATAATTGCAGAACGGTTGAATCAGCTTACCATTCAGCAGAGTTAGGCATATTACCTTGTTAAGATTGAAGCCTAAAAGTAGTAAAAACACAAAAACCGCCGGAAACAGCGGTTTGCATCTTAAAAATAATTTTTATCGTTTTCAGTCAAGATTTTAGTCTGCAAACGTCAATCAGGCAATGAAAAATCCACTTAATAAATCAGTCAATTGTCACATTTGACTGATTTATTGAGTATCTATGTAAAGACGCGCTAATCGTTAGACAAATACTTGCAGTCCAATTGAAGAAATGCCATTAGCAGCTCGGTTAATGCGCTATAGAACCCGAACTGATCAATTTGTTGGCATCGAAGGTTAAACTGAGGCACCCATGAGAGGATATGCTGTTGGATAAACTCATACTGTTTGACAAAGGCTTGATCTAAATGTTTTTCCTGCTCTAGCTCATTGGATCGAATGATCAAATTCCCCAGAAAGTCTAACTCAATAGCAATGTGATCAGCTGGTTCATTCAGCGCTGTGCTTACCGCAATGTTATGCGATGCCATTAATTCGGTCATCGCTTTTGCTGGTTCAGCATTGAGAAGACCTGATTGACCAATATAAATAGAGGCATATGGCAGAGCAGAATCTTTATTTGATTTTAGAAAAATATCACAGAAATCGGCGGCAAGCTCTAGTTGAGCATCTTCTCTATCCATGAGTCGATTTAATGCATCGACTAGTTTGTCAATTGCAGGTTTAAGGGTTTGGTTGTCACCTAAACCAGTAAGAAACGAGCGAATGGCCTGAGTATGGTATTGTTCTAGTTCCTGCTCAGTTAACTCTTTGACAAATAAGCTAGAAAGCCACCAGTAAATCTCGGCACGCTTTTCATTAAAGGCTTTAGTTTCTTGCATCGTCTTGCTCCAAAAATAATTACTCTGCTAAGTTTAGCGAATAAAAATGAATAGCTATCACTATATAAATGAAAAAATATGACAGAAATTGTTATTTAATTAATGCCGTCTTGGAAGGTTGTTTTGAATCAATAAACCAGCATCTTTCTTTATTTTTAGTCTGCTATTGATAGAATTATGATGATTTATGAATAGAATAAATTTGTACATAGTCTCATACTGAGGCTTAGGCATTTCCATATAAATAAGTGGTGTACATGAGCTATCACGTATTAGTTGTTGAAGATGACGCAGTAACTCGCAGTAAACTGGCCGGATACTTTCAAAATGAAGGTTATAACGTTACAGAGGCGGAGAACGGTACTCAAATGCGAGAGGTGCTTCAGAACAGCGTTATTGATTTGATTATGTTAGATATCAACCTTCCGGGAGAGGATGGTTTGATGTTAACGCGTGAACTACGTAGTCAATCTGATATTGGAATCATCCTGGTTACAGGTCGCACGGATAGCATCGATAAAATTGTTGGTCTCGAAATGGGGGCTGATGACTATGTCACCAAACCATTTGAATTACGTGAACTGTTAGTTCGTGTAAAAAACCTTTTATGGCGAATATCAGCAGCCAATAACCAATTGACTGTTGGCGATACTTCTCAAAATAGTAATCTCGTTCGATTTGGTGAATGGTCATTTGATATTCAACGCCGTGCACTTAGTCGAAGTGGTGAACCGGTAAAATTGACAAAAGCTGAGTATGAGTTGTTGGTTGCATTATCTTCTTATCCTAACCAAGTACTGAGCCGAGAACGTATTTTGAATATGATCAGCCATCGTGTTGATGCGCCTAATGATCGTACGATTGATGTCTTGATTAGACGGATGAGAGCGAAGATGGAATTTGACCCTAAAAACCCACAAATTTTTGTGACGGTGCATGGGGAAGGGTATATGTTTGCCGGAGATTAGTCGTTTATTTTCGATAAAACACGTATCTCGTTGGGTTATTTGAGATGCCAGAAAATAAAAAACCGAAGCAGAGACTTCGGTTTTTTATGTATCTTACAAATTGCTTTCTTGTTGTGGAGCGTTTTCTAAAGCCGTTTCCTCGTAGCCGGATGCCCAATCACGTAGGTTTTGCCACAATAGCCCCAAGGTCTCATACCAATAGCGCTCCGTTTGTTCTAAGTAGCGAGCTTGAGGTGTGTATTTTTCCCAAGCCTGAGCGATATTGTTTTGCGCTAGATAATTGGTTGGCGCGGGAATAGGAGCGAGCCCTGCCGAGTTAAATTCGTTTAATGCGCGTTGCATATGGCTCGCTGAAGTAACGAGTACTAACTTACGCTGTTGAACAAAGGCAGCTGCTTGTCTTGCTTCTTCCCATGTATCTTTCGCGGTTTCAAGCAAAATGATATCGGATTTACTCACTCCGAGTGCGAGCGCTACGGTTGCTAACATGCGAGCGTGACTAAATTCGGAGCCGCCAGAGTAACCAGACAAGATTAATTTTGAACCGGGATACATGCGCATTACTCGAATGCCTTCACTAAGGCGCATCAGTGCGGTTCGGCTGAGTTCAGACGTGGGGGGAATTTGATCGTCAACCACATGCCCACTACCAAGTACCATGACATAATCAATCGCTCCTTCACTAGGAAGGAAGGCAGAATACTGTCTTTCTAACGGCATCAGCATGCGAGTAGCAAAAGGTTGGAAAGAGATCAGGAAGAGAGTTGTCAAAGATAGCAAGACAATCATACAGCCAGTTTTACGTTTGGCTGTGAACATAATAAGCATTAAACCTACAAAACCGAGGATAAGCATCGCCGGGAGAGGCATTAATAATGAGGAAATAATTTTTTTCAGCTCAAACATAAACAAAATAGTCCGAAAAAACACCACTTGAATATAAAAAGGCATGAAGCCTCTTTATTCCTGCCATTCCTATGACAGAATAGCAGCACGATTCGTTATCATACCCCAAGCGACTGTGACTGAAGACCGGAATTTCGACGATATTGCCCACAAATTTGCAAAAAACATATATGGCTCTGACAAAGGTGAGATACGCCAAGTCATTGTTTGGGAAGATATCGAGCAATTAATCGCCATGTTTGGCACCAACTCACAACCCTTACACATTTTGGATGCGGGTGGTGGACTGGCACAAATGTCCCAAAAGTTAGCCAAGCTAGGACATCAAATTACATTATGTGATCTATCTTCGGAAATGTTGTTGTTAGCTGAGCAGGATATTGCAAAAAATGGCTTGCTTGAGCAGTATCAGCTGATTCATTCATCTGTACAGTCAATACAAGAACATTTAACCGCTCCCGTTGATATGGTGATGTTTCACGCTGTGATGGAATGGTTAGCAGAACCGAAAATAGCATTGCAAAACTTGTTAGAACAAGTCAAGCCCGGTGGAATGGCTTCTGTGATGTTCTACAACCATCATGGTTTGGTATATAAAAATGTGGTGTGCGGTAATATTCCTCATGTGCTGAATGGGATGCCACATCGCAAAAGATTTAAACTACAACCACAAAAAGGTTTAAGGCCCGAAGACGTCTATCAATGGATCGAAGATGCGGGGTTTGAGATTTGTGGTAAATCGGGAATTCGTTCATTCAGTGACTACATCGGAAACGTAGCAAGTATGGGCGAATACCAATATGAAGACGTACTGGCACTAGAAAAACAATTGTGTAGACAAGAGCCGTACCTCTCACTAGGTCGATACATTCATGTGTGGGCGCAGAAAAAAATAGAGCAGGAATAACAATGAGTGAGATAACTCAAAGCGCTGCAGAGCAACCAATCGATGAATTGGTTAGCTGGGTAAAGCAGCACGATTTCTCATTGAACCTGACGACAGAGCGGCTTGCGTTCCTTATCGCTATCGCAGTACTGAGCAATGAAAGGTTTGATGAAGAATTAGGTGAGGGGGAGTTACATGACGCGTTCTCCATCGTCACTCGTATGTTTGAAGAGACAGGTGAAGCTTCGGCTTTTCGTGCTAATAACGCGATCAATGAACTGGTTAAGCAGCGATTGGTGAGCCGATTTACCAGTGAAGTAACCGAAGGTGTCAGCATCTACCGTTTATCGCCACTGGCGATTGGTATCACCGATTATTATGTTCGCCACCGCGAATTTTCGAAACTGAAACTCTCCATCCAGCTCTCCATGGTGGCGGATGAAATGGCAAAAGCCATAGAAGCGGCACAAAAAGGCGGCACACCTGGACACTGGAAAAAGAATGTATACGGGGTGTTGAAGTATTCCGTCGGTGAAATATTTGATCGAATTGACCTTAACCAACGAGTAATGGATGAGCAGCAGCAGTCCGTTAAGCAGCAGATAGCCGAGCTCTTGAACAAAGATTGGCGTGAAGCGATCAACAATTGTGAGTCATTACTTTCTGAAACCTCCTCCACATTGCGTGAACTGCAAGATACATTGCAAGCCGCGGGAGACGAGCTTCAAACGCAGATCCTCGATATTCAAGAAATCGTTTATGGATCTTCTGAACTTGAGTTTATTGAAGAAACCTTATTTGGTTTGCAGATGAAGCTTGACCGCATTACAAGTTGGGGTCAGCAGGCTATTGACCTGTGGATTGGTTATGACCGGCACGTACATAAATTTATCCGTACCGCGATAGATATGGATCAAAACCGAGCATTCAGCCAGCGCTTACGTCAATCAGTGAATGACTATTTTGATACGCCTTGGCATCTTACTTATGCTGATGCTGAACGTTTGACGGACCTTCGTGATGAAGCTTTGGTCTTAAGAGACGATGAAGTGATGGGGCAAGTGCCGCTTGAAGTGGAATATGAAGAATTCAAACAGGTCAATGATCAGCTTTCAGAGCGTATCGGCCAGATGTTAAAAGGTCATAAAGACCAAGGCATGCCGATAGACCTAGGTTTGGTGTTGAGAGATTACCTAGCCGCTCATCCTCATACTCATCATTTTGATTTAGCAAGAATTGTTGTCGACCAAGCGGTACGACTCGGTTACTCAGAACACGATTACCGAGCGATTCAACCCGACTGGCAAGCGATCAACGATTTTGGCGCAAAGGTACAAGCAAATGTTATCAACAGATATTAATGAATACATGCCAGAAAACTTGGCAAAAGCAATTACGAATCCCCTTTTCCCCGCATTAGATAGCCAGCTTCGTGCCGGTCGCCATGTTTCTAGTGACGATTTAGATAATCACGCATTCCTATCGGATTTTGAGCTTGATTTAGCATTGTTTTATCAACGTTATAATACTGAATTAGTAAAAGCGCCAGAAGGTTTCTTTTATTTGCGTCCTCGTTCAACGGCATTGATTAACCGAAGTGTGTTATCTGAGTTAGATATGCTCGTCGGAAAAGTACTGTGCTTCCTTTATTTGAGCCCAGAGCGTTTAGCGCATGAAGGCATATTCACCAATCAAGAATTGTATGAAGAGCTGCTATCACTTGCTGATGAGAAAAAGCTAATGAAGCTCGTGACTAACCGAGCAAGCGGCTCTGACTTAGACAAAGAAAAGCTGTTTGAAAAAGTGCGTACATCACTGCGTCGCTTGCGACGTTTAGGCATGATTATCAATTTAGGTGATACCAATAAATTCCGTATCAGCGAAGCGGTATTCCGCTTTGGTGCTGACGTGCGGGTTGGTGATGACATGCGTGAAGCACAATTGCGTTTGATTCGTGATGGTGAAGCTGTGATGCACACTCAAGAACCAAACCAACGTAGCTTATTAGATAACGAACAAGAAATAGAAGAACAAGATGTTAACGAGCAAACAGAGTGGGAAGGTGAAGAATGATTGAACGAGGTAAGTATCAATCACTAACCATGATCAATTGGAACGGCTTCTTTGCTCGTACTTTTGATATTGATGGGTTGGTTACCACATTATCTGGCGGTAACGGTGCGGGTAAATCAACTACCATGGCAGCCTTTATTACTACGTTAATTCCAGACCAAAGTTTGCTCCACTTCAGAAACACAACCGAAGCCGGTAGCTCACAAGCTTCTCGTGATAAAGGTTTATACGGTAAGCTGCAAGCCGGAGCTTGTTATGCGGCGTTAGATGTTGTCAACTCGCGCAAGCAGCGCCTTTTGTTTGCGGTGAAACTGCAACAAGTGGCGGGTCGTGATAAAAAAGTTGATATCAAACCTTTTGTTATTCAAGGTTTACCGAGCCATATCAAACCGACCGATGTGCTAATCGAAAATGTTTCCGACAACCATGCGCGCGTGCGTCAAATCAACGAAGTTAAAGATATTGTGGCAAAAATTGAAGGGGCGCATTTTAAAGCGTTCAATTCAATTGTTGACTACCATGCACAGATGTTTGAATTCGGTGTTGTGCCGAAAAAACTGCGTAACAGTAGCGACCGTTCAAAATTCTACCGTTTGATTGAAGCGTCATTGTACGGTGGTATTTCGAGTGCAATTACTCGCTCATTACGTGACTACCTATTGCCACAAAACGGCGGCGTTAAAAAAGCATTCCAAGATATGGAATCGGCTTTACGTGAAAACCGCATGACGTTGGAAGCCATCAAAACCACGCAAGCTGATCGTGATCTCTTCAAGCATTTAATTACAGAATCAACCAATTACGTGGCGGCTGACTATATGCGTCACGCTAACGAACGCCACAAGAAACTAGAGCAAACTTTAGAGTTACGCAGTGAACTGTTTGGTTCGCGTCATACTTTGATTGAACAAAACAATCTGCTCAATCGCGTACAGGAAGAGTTAGAGTTATTGGTTGAACAAGAATCCGCGTTAGAGCAAGACTACCAAGCGGCTTCTGATCACTTACAACTGGTGCAAAATGCACTGCGTCAGCAAGAAAAAATTGAGCGCTACCAAGAAGATTTAGAAGAGCTCAGTATTCGTCTTGAAGAACAGATGATGGTGGTAGAGGAAGCGCGGGAGCGCGTTTTAATGGCCGAAGAACAAGCCACCATTTCTGAAGATGAAGTGGATAGCTTGAAAAGCCAGCTTGCTGATTACCAACAAGCGTTGGATGTGCAACAAACTCGTGCGCTGCAATACCAACAAGCCGTTCAGGCATTAGATAAAGCTATGCAGCTTTTAGGCGATGACAATTTAACACCAGACAACGCATCCGCATTGGTGAATGAACTTAAGCAGCAGCAAGATAGCAATACCACGACCTTGCTTGCATTAAAGCATAAGTTGGATATGTCTTCCGCAGCCGTTGAGCAGTTTGATCATGCGTTGAAATTGGTGCAAGGTATTGTTGGTGTTATTCCACGTGGTGATGCGGCTGCACAAGCAAAGTTGGTTATCCAGCAAGCACATGATGCCGAACAGATTTGCCAAAATGAACAGCAATGGTATGCGCAGCAACGAGACTTAGAGCGTCGCTTGAATCAACAGCAAACAGCGCGTGAGCTCGTAGCCGGTTACCAAAAGCAGCACCAAGTTGAATTACTTGATGAGCAAATGCTGGAACAAGAGCACGAACGCCACGCTGCGTTGATCGAGTCATTAGAATATGCTCAAGAAGAACTTCGTGAACAGCGTAGTGAACAGCGCCGTTTAGAGCAAGACAAACAGGCTGAAATTCAACGTTTAGAGTCGATTGCACCAACGTGGATTGCAGCAAACGATGCGCTTGAAACATTGCGTGAACAAAGCGGTGCCGAGTTAAAAGATAGCCAGTCGGTTATGGCACACATGCAGCAAGTGCTTGAGCTCGAAAAAGTACAGTCTATTGCCAAAGATAAACTGGCTGAGCGTCGAGCTCAACTAGATAGTGAAATCGAAAGGTTAGCATCACCAGGTGGTTCAAACGACCCACGTTTAAAAGGGTTGGCTGATTCTTTAGGTGGGGTTTTACTTTCGGAAATTTACGATGATATCACCCTCAGCGACGCGCCGTATTTCAGTGCAATGTATGGCCCGGCTCGGCACGCGATTGTTGTGTCTGATCTTTCTGGCATCAAAGAGAAGTTGATTGAGTTAGATGATTGCCCAGAAGATCTTTACATCATAGAAGGCGATATTGATGCATTTGATGACAGCTCATTTAATGCCGATGAATTGGAAGGTGCGGTTTGTGTTCAGCTAAATGAGCGCCAGATGCGTTATTCTCGCTTCCCTGAAATCCCATTATTTGGTCGAGCAGCGCGAGATCAGCGTTTGGAGTTGCTGCGTAACGAGCGCGAAGATGTACTAGAAGCGCATGCAAAAGCAGCGTTTGATTCACAAAAACTGCAACGTCTTTACCAAAGCTTTAATGACTTTGTAGCGAAACATATTCAGGTAGCCTTCAATGCCGACCCTGAGCAAGCACTACAAATCGCGCGTGAACAACGAAATCAAGTAGCCCGTGTTTTGGCTGACTTAGAAGTAAAAGAGCAGCAGCAACGTAGCCAACTGCAGTACAGTAAACAAGCGTTAACTTTGCTTGATAAACTTGCTCCAAGTATGTTGCTGATTGAAGATGACGCCCTGCAAGCGCGTTTTGATGAATTGGAAGAAAAGATCAGCCATTTGTCTGCCGCCAAAGCATTTTTAAGTGCTCACCGCAAAACGATAGCTGAGCTAGAAAACATTACTTCTGCTTTAGATACTGATCCTGAACAGTTTGAAGAACTGACCGTTCAATATCAACAAGCGGATCAAGCGCTGCAAACGTTAAAAGTGCAGATTTTTGCATTATCAGATGTGGTTGAGCGTCGTCATTACTTTAGTTACTCAGATTCTGTTGACCTTCTTAGCAAGAGCAGTGAATTGAGTGAGCAGCTTAAAGCTAAGCTGGTTGATGCTGAAAATGCCCGAACTCGAACTCGTGATGAGCTAAAACAATCGCAAAGCCAAATGAACCAATATAATCAAGTATTGGCTTCGTTAAAAAGTTCACATCAAGCCAAGCTTGAAACGGTTCAAGAGTTCAAACAAGAGCTGCAAGAGTTCGGTGTACATGCTGATGAAGGTGCGCAAGAGCGCGCACAACGTCGCCGCGATGAATTACAAGAACGTTTGCATAGTTCTCGTTCACGTAAGAGCGAATACGAGCGCACTATTACCTCAACCGATCTTGAGATGAAAGCGTTAGTTAAGCGTTTAAAGAAAGTACAAAAAGAGTACCAAGACCTACGTACTTTTGTGGTCAATGCAAAAGCAGGGTGGTGCAGTGTACAGCGTTTAACGCGTGAAAATGATGTAGAGCGTCGCTTACATAAGCGCGAGCTAGCCTATTTATCAGCCGACGATCTGCGTTCTATGTCTGATAAATCATTAGGTGCACTGCGTTTAGCCGTGGCGAATAATGAAGATTTACGTGATGCCCTTCGCTTGTCTGAAGATAACGCGCACCCAGAGCGTAAAGTCTTGTTCTATATTGCGGTCTACCAACATCTACGTGAACGTATCCGCCAAGATATCATCCGAACGGATGATCCTGTCGAAGCGATTGAAGAGATGGAAGTGGAGCTTGCCCGCTTAACGGAAGAGCTGACTCAGCGTGAAAACCGATTGGCAATCAGCTCTGAATCCGTGGCGAGTATTATTAAGAAAACTATCCAACGTGAACAAAACCGTATTCGCATGTTGAACCAAGGGTTATCGAACATTAACTTTGGTCAAGTGAATGGAGTTCGCCTCAACGTCAAAGTGCGTGAGAGTCATGAAATTTTACTAGCAGGTTTAGCCGAGCAGCAAAATCAGCACAAAGATCTGTTTGAAAGTGCGCGTTATACCTTCTCGGAAGCGATGGCTAAATTGTTCCAACGTGTCAATCCACACATTGATATGGGGCAACGTTCACCACAAGTATTGGGTGAAGAACTGTTAGATTATCGTAATTACTTAGAGCTTAGTGTTGAAGTTAATCGTGGATCTGACGGTTGGTTGCAAGCGGAATCAGGTGCACTTTCAACTGGTGAAGCGATAGGTACTGGCCAGTCGATTTTACTGATGGTTGTCCAAAGTTGGGAAGAAGAATCACGACGTCTACGTAGTAAAGACATTATACCTTGTCGTTTATTGTTCTTAGATGAAGCTGCCCGTTTGGATACTAAGTCTATTTCGACCTTGTTTGAACTGTGTGACCGCTTAGACATGCAATTGTTGATAGCCGCGCCAGAAAATATCAGCCCAGAAAAAGGCACAACCTACAAATTAATACGTAAAGTGTTTAAAGATCATGAGCACGTACATGTAGTGGGTTTACGTGGGTTTGGGCAAACGGAAAAATCTAAGTCAGAAGCGCAACAGATGGCTGAAATGCTGTAACTTACAGCGGTAGAAATTGTTAATCATTAAACCCCAATGTATGCCTATACATTGGGGTTTTTACTGTGGGGTATAACTGGTTCGATAATACTTGTGAGAAATTATGACAATATGATTTATTGTGAATCAGCGTCACGTTTTTTAACTTTTGTACGTAAACCCAATTATTTAGCGTATTTCCTCACGTATTATTGATGCAATTATTGATACATCAGGTGGTTGTAATGTTTAAGAAAACCTTATTAGTGACATCGATAGCGGCGACTTCTTTGATTGGCTCTTTTGCTATAGCAGCAGAAAATGTTGATTTACTCATTACCAATGCAATGGTATTGACGATGGATAACGATAAGAAAGTTTATCCAAGCGGGTTGGTTGCTGTTAAGGAAAATCAAATAGTTGCTGTTACCGATGGTCGCGATATTGACCAATATAAAGCACTGAAAATCATTGATGCCGAGGGTGATATCGTAATGCCCGGTCTAATCAATACACATACTCATGTCTCGATGACGGTGTTTCGCTCTCTTGCAGACGATGTGCCGGATCGTTTGCATCGATATATCTTCCCACTCGAAGAAAAACTAGTGTCACCTGATATGGTGCGTATTGGTGCTCAGCTAGGTAATGTAGAAATGCTCAAAGGTGGTGTGACTACCTATGCTGATATGTATTACTTTGAGGATGAAGTGGCTAAAACGGTCGATAAAATTGGTATGCGAGCGGTGTTAGGGCAGACGGTCATCCAATTCCCCGTAGCTGATGCGCGTAATGCCGAAGAGGGCATTCAATATGCACTTAACTTTATTGAACAATATAAAGATCACCTACGAATTACGCCTGCCTTTGCTCCGCATGCACCGTATACCAATACCACTGAAATCTTACAGAAAATCACTCAGTTATCGCTCAAACATCAAGTGCCCGTTCTGATTCATCTTGCTGAGTCTGATCGCGAAGACCAAGTGATTGCTGAGCGTAGTGGTGGCAAAAGCCCTGTGGCCTATATGGCTGATATTGGAGCATTAACCCCTAACTTAGTGGGGGCGCATGTTATTAATGTCTCAGACAGTGATATTGAACTGCTGAAGAAACATGATGTAGGTATTGCCCACAACATGAGTGCCAATATCAAATCTGCGAAAGGGGTATCACCTGCACTAAAAATGTTTGATGATGGATTACGTATCGGGCTAGGGACCGATGGACCGATGTCAGGCAACACATTAAGTACAATGGATGAACTGAACCAAGTGGCGAAAGTGCATAAACTAGCGAATAAAGATCGCGCAGCAATGCCGCCAATTAAAGTGGTTGAGATGGCAACAATAGGTGCGGCGCGAGCTCTACACATGGAAGATAAAATTGGTTCGCTTGAAGTCGGTAAACAGGCCGATATTATCGTCATTGATACTAAAGCGCCGAATATGGTGCCTGTATATAACCCTTATTCTGCCTTAGTTTATTCTGCGTACGCGACCAATGTTAAGCACTCCATTGTTGATGGTAAGCTATTGATGAAAGATAGAGAAGTATTGACGGTTAACGAAGACGAGATTCGTCAGGAAGCGTTAACATTTGCCGATAAAGTGCGTAAAACAGTCATTGAAAGTGGCAATGTGGTCCAATAACACTCCACTACTGTAGGCTTATTTATGAAAATGGGTGGTAATGTGAAAGACGCACATTACTACCCATAATTTTTCAGTTAAACCATCAATCCATGAGTGCTTATGTAAATGTCATCATGCACGAAGTGCTTGAGCATTAGTTGACCAACTCTCCAGTACCAAAATGTTTGGCTGCATAAATCACACGCTCTTCGGCACTTGGGTAAATAAGAGGTGAGCCCAAACCTTCAATATGTTGTAAGCGTGGAAGTAGGCCGGCACCATTTGCAATTTGTATCGCAAGACCTGGGCGTGCATTGAGCTCTAGAACCATAGGCCCTTCTTCTTTATCCAACACCATATCTGTCCCCATATAACCAAGGCCTGTCATTTCCCATGCACTGGATGCAAGTGTGAGTAGTTTTCTCCAATGAGGTACTTGCAATGTTGCTAGCTCTTTTCCGGTATCGGGATGTTCAGTAATAGGTAAGTTAAATTGTACAGCGCGTACAGCTTTGCCAGAGGCGATATCGATACCAACCCCAACAGCACCTTGGTGCAAGTTTGCTTTACCATCTGAAGCCGAAGTCGATAGGCGCATCATTGCCATTACGGGATAGCCTTTAAATACGATGATGCGAACATCAGGAACACCTTCGTAGCTAAAGCCATCAAAGCAGTCATCAAACTTAATCAAGTTTTCGACAACCGCTACATCGTTCTTGCCACCCAAAGAAAACAGACCGGCTAAGGCATTACTAATATGACGCTCAACATCTTCTTCATTGATACTTGTACCCGATGGTTTGGTATAAACGCCATCTTTATGTGAGGTGATTACTAAAATCCCTTTGCCGCCACTGCCTCGTGCCGGTTTTATAACAAAACCCGGCCAGCCTTTGACCATATTATGGATACGTTTTACATCGGCTTGATTGCTGATCACACCAATCAACTTAGGTACGGTACATCCCGCTCGTTCAGCAATCAATTTGGTTTGCAGTTTATCGTCAACCAGTGGATATTTTGAGCGATCATTGTATCGACCAATATAGCTGTGGTTACGTTTATTCATACCCATAATGCCTTTACGGCGTAACTTAAGCGGTGAGGTGTATTCTGATAGTGAAAACATCCTTTAGTCCTCGGCTAGTGGTTTAAAGCGACGAAGTTCACTTAAGCGGTATCCTGTGTAAGTCCCTAGTAGCAAAATAGCGGCCAACACGATAAGTTGCAATCCGATAAAGTTAAATGTTAAATGCTGCACGTATGAGTTAGTCATACCGAGGTAGATTAATACCGAAGTGAAAAGGGAGCCTCCGCCTTGTAAAAGAACCTCTTTTGCTCCTTCTTCTTCCCATAGAATCGACATACGTTCGATTGTCCAAGAAAGAATGATCATCGGGAAGAAGGTAATGGATAAACCTTCAGTTAAACCGATCTTAAAGGCCACTACCGTAAAGACGGAAATGATCATAATAACCGTAATGATTACGGCTGAAATCCTGGCCACTAACAGCAAGTTCAATTTCGATAAATAGCTGCGAATGATTAAACCAGTTCCGACAATCAACAAGAAACCGACGATACCGGTTAATAGCTGAGTTTGGACAAAAGAAACGGCGATCAATACTGGCATAAAGGTACCAGATGTTTTCAAACCAATGATTACGCGTAAAAAGACAACAATAAGCGCACCAATGGGGATCAGCATGATGGTTTTAAACATCGCTTGCTCTTCAAGGGGCAAGCTGTGAATGGAGAAGTTTAAAAGCTTGTCGGCTTCAATTTTGTTATTGGTTGCCGTTTGTGATGACACTTCTTGCGACAGCATTGTGAAGTGAACTTGGCTATTTTGACCGCCGATGACATCAAGTAGAGATACGTTCGACTCGTCCCAAACCAATAGGTTTGGATGGGTAGGTTGAGTCCCTGTTTCAGGGTTAAATAACAACCACTGCTTTCCATTCCATATTTGATTCATGTGTTGAATCATTTGGCGTCGACGACCATCCTCCAAAGTAATAACACCAACGACTTTGTTTGGAACCTGAGCATAAGAAAGCAATTTTTCCGTCGCCTCAACTTTGGTCATTGTATTCAAAAGTAATGATGAGTTTTGGCTATCAGTATCGTTGAGTGCTTTGATTAATTCTCTGGTGAAAGTGATGTCGTCTGCCGAACGTCGGTTTGCTTGCTCAATTAAGGCTAGCGCTGCGGCTTCTTCTGGACCATTAAAGGTCGGTTTAACCACCGCTTCATCCGTAGGAGGAATTGAGTCGCTATCAGCTTGTGGATCCACCAAAAATTGAGCTTTGTAATAAATAGTTTGTGGACCTTCAGCTTTACGAATCGACCATTCTGCGCGTCGGCCTGTGTCAGTTGTAATGTAGGATACGCCGTAACCCGGGGATGATGAGGACTCATTAATTAAGGTATAGCCGTCCTGTGTATGAGGTACAGCTAACGAAACTTTCGCCTCTTTATCCATGGCGGTGAATTCGACTCTAGCTTCAATATCCCAAACTTGGCGAGTTTCTCCGGGTGTCCATGGCACCCCATAGGTCTGATGGCGAAATACACTGAGTGTGATGCCTGCCGCTATCAATAAGAATACTGATAGGTAAAATGGAACTCGTGATGTCATAAGTTACCCTAGGTTTATTTAGTTTCCGAGTGGATGTATTGGCGACTGACATCGACCAACGCGATATCTCGAATAAATTCACGACCTAGCAAAATAGGATGACTCATTTGAGAGCGATCAGCTAAAGTGAATTGTGCCTTTTCGTGAATGCTGCCTAGTTTTACCCATAGCTCCACCACCGCACGACGCTCAGTTTCACTATTAGTTGACTGACGAATTTTCACGAAACGAATAATAGGGGACTCGATCCAATTACTATCATTGGTGGGTTTGACTCCGTCTGAAAGGTGAAAGCGAACCCAGTTTTTGCCGTTGCGTTCAAATTCTTCAATATCAATAGCATTGAGTGATGACGTTGCTGCTCCCGTATCGACACGAGCATCGAAAGATTGATTTATCGAGTCAATGGTGACTTTTTCAACCTCACCCAGCACTACGTCAAAGCGAGACTTTTGAATTGACTGAGTTTTGAGATTCGGTGCTGATTTTTGTGAAACGGATACTGAATTATTTGGCTGAGTTGGCGCGCTGAGGGTTTTTATCTTCGCTATTTTTTGGTCGAGTTTCGAGATTTGTTCCTCGAGGTTCTCAATATAATCGTTCTGGTTATTTAACTGAAGTTCCAGATTGCTCATCGTATTGTTGAGGTTAGATTCAGACGTTTGAATCGCTGCTAGGGTAGCTTGATGGTATTGTTCGCCATTGGTCAGTGCGCAGCCTGACAGTAAAGCAATCGCAGTAACGGGTGCTATTCGCTTAAACATTTGCGACCTTATTTTGTTTGGTGGATAAGTGCTTGTAAACCCAAGTTTAGCCCATAAAAAAGGATGCGTGAAGCACCCTTAGGCAAGGTTAGTGTTATACATACCACAAAGCGTTAAAACTGTGTCAATTATGGCTTTTTAGCGACAAGAATGGCACGCCTTGGCGCAGGGTAACCTTCAACTGTTTTTGTTGGATCGTTAGGGTCAAGATAATCCGGCAGTGAATTATGTGTCATCCACTGTGTGGTTCGCTGCTCACCCACCGAGGTGACATTTTCATCGACGATACGAACATCTTCAAATCCACATTTTTCTAGCCACATTTTAAGCGCTTTAGCGGAAGGGAAGAAGTAGACGTTACGCATCTGTGCATAGCGGTCAACGGGAACCAAAACCGCATTTTCGTCACCTTCAATAACCAAGGTTTCAAGGATCAACTCTCCGCCAGAGACCAATTGGTTTTTTAATTGAATAAGATGATCTAATGGTGAACGTCGATGGTAAAGCACGCCCATGCTAAATACCGTATCGAACGCATTGAGCTCAGGCAATTGCTCTATCCCTAACGGCAGTAAATGTGCTCGTTGATCGTCGCCCAGTAACTTTCGCACCGCCTCAAACTGCACCAAGAAAAGGTGAGATGGGTCAATACCCACGCATAAACGAGCACCTTCGCCAAGCATGCGCCACATGTGATAACCGTTGCCACAGCCGACATCCAAAACGGAGCGATTATTAAGTGGTGAAATGTGCGGCAATACGCGATCCCACTTCCAATCAGAGCGCCACTCTGTATCAATATGGATATCATGCAGAGTGTATGGTCCTTTACGCCATGGGTGAAAAGTCTTAAGTAAGCTTTCCAGTTTTTTTTGCTCACCAATTTCAAGGGGTGAACTATTCGATAGAGTGACTGAATCTTTCAGATCAATATTATCGGGTATTCCCGCAGGGATCTTGTTGAGCGCTCGTACCCAGCGGTCAAAGTCACCATGTTCAGCGTTTTGCCAGTCCGTCAATTGCTGTGGCAAAATGTTCAGCCAAGGTTGAAGACGAGTATCTTGGGCGATCAGTTGATAAAAATTGGCAAAGTTAAACATTGTACAAGGTATTCCTAGCGTTGGGTAAAAGCCCTAAAGACGGTGTAGAGATGGATACTCATACCGTTAGAGAGAATGGGGTAAACATTAAGCTATTTAATAGCGAACATTGAGCCAAAATTGAAGCACTGAAACCATACTTCGAAGCTTGAGAAACCAATTTTCTCAAAGCGTGTTTTGTGAGCGGTGATAGAGTCAGGACGCATCACATTTTCAATCGCACTGCGTTTTTGACTGATTTCAAGTTCGCTATAACCATTAGCACGCTTAAAATCATGGTGTAAATCTATCAAAAGTTCATGAGCCGTTTCGTCTTCAAACACATATTTCTCAGATAAAATCAGTATGCCACCGGGGCGAAGGCCCGCGTAGATTTTTTCAAGCAGCGCCAAACGATCTTCAGGTGACAAAAATTGTAGAGTGAAATTGAGCACAACAACAGAGGCATCGCTGATTTCAATTTCTCGAATATCGGCTTCGATCACCTCCACTGGCATGTCAGAACGGTAGGCGTTGATGTGCAGTTTGCAGCGTTCAACCATTGCAGGAGAATTATCAACCGCAATAATTTTGCAACCTTCTTGCTTGATATGGCGACGCATTGAGAGTGTTGCAGCGCCTAACGAACAACCCAGATCGTAGATCGTCGAATGAGGTTTTACAAAACGTTCAGCTAGCATCCCAATGGCAGAGATTATGTTGCTGTACCCCGGCACAGAGCGTTGGATCATGTCTGGGAATACTTCAGCAACACGTTCATCAAACGTGAAATCACCAATTTTATCGATCGGAGCAGAAAAGATGATGTCTTTATGGCTCATGGGTTTACCTCACGGCGGCTAGCAAAAGGGCAATGGTTATTCTAATACCCCAAAAAAGGCGCGTATTTTATGAGAAAACCATGCGTCTGTCATTAATCTCAAGCAGTAACTTCAAAACATCGTGATTTGGTGGTTATCTTTCTGTGCAGGAAATGAAGCCAATTTGGGCAGCGTAATCTGCTGTTGAAGTTGTTGGTAGAGCTTTAAGGCAAGCTGCGGAGCTTCGACATTATCTGGCGTATGTATCATTAAGTAAGGCTGCTTACCTTGTGCAATCCATTGTGGCAACTTAGCCATCCAAGGGGTAAAGTTCGACGGTATGAAATACGCTGGCATACTTTTCTAGCCGTTGTGCAGCTTGGGTGCCAGAACCATAGAATCCGCTTTGCCATCTAGGGTGTGACCAAAGAGTGAGCCCCAGTTGTAGTGGTAAATCTGCCATAACTACCTTTTATTCACTTTTAAAAGAATTACTCTACGAGAGTTTTGATGATTTGGATATTTTAACGCTATAATCAGCTCCAATTTTTCGGTTGTATGGCTATTTTGGTTGATTATTGGCCTAAAAAGCAGCAACGCTTGATAAAACACAACAAATTGTATTCTGGAAGGTCGATTTTGCGCATCTTTCAGCGTATAAATGGAACTTTGCGCTGCCGAGACATTGAAGCTCAGTAGCTTAGAATTGATAATTAATTAGAGATTGGGAAATTCATTATGCGTAGCCATTATTGTGGTCACCTGAACAAGTCCCTCGCAGGACAAACTGTAGAGTTGTGCGGCTGGGTTAATCGCCGTCGTGATTTAGGCGGTCTTATCTTTGTTGATATGCGAGATCGTGAAGGCATCGTTCAGGTGGTGGTTGATCCGGATATGGCCGATGTATTTGAAGTTGCCAACCAACTGCGTAATGAGTTCTGCATTAAGTTGACTGGTGAGGTTCGCGCTCGTCCTGAAAGCCAAATCAATAAAGATATGGCAACGGGTGAAGTTGAAATTCTAGCAACGGGTCTTGAAATCATTAACCGTTCAGATGTACTGCCTCTCGATTTCAACCAAAAGAACTCTGAAGAGCAGCGTTTAAAATATCGCTATCTTGACCTACGTCGTCCAGAAATGAGTGATCGCATTAAACTGCGTGCTAGAGCATCAAGCTTCGTTCGTCGTTTCTTAGATGAAAATGGCTTCCTTGATATTGAAACACCTGTGCTTACCAAAGCGACACCAGAAGGTGCGCGTGATTACTTAGTGCCAAGTCGTGTTCACAAAGGCAGCTTCTATGCATTGCCACAATCTCCTCAGTTGTTTAAGCAATTGCTGATGATGTCTGGTTTTGACCGTTACTACCAAATCGTAAAATGCTTCCGTGACGAAGATTTACGTGCTGATCGCCAACCAGAATTTACTCAAATCGATATTGAAACGTCATTTATGAGCGCCGATCAAGTGCGTGAAGTGACGGAAAAAATGGTTCGTAACATGTGGCTTGAGCTACTAAATGTAGACTTAGGTGATTTCCCTGTGATGCCGTATAGCGAAGCGATGCGTCGTTTTGGTAGCGACAAACCGGATCTACGTAACCCATTAGAGCTTGTCGATGTTGCAGACCTAGTTAAAGATGTTGATTTTAAAGTATTCTCAGGCCCTGCAAATGATGAAAAAGGCCGCGTAGCGGTTATCCGTGTTCCTGGTGGTGCTGCATTGACTCGTAAGCAAATTGATAGTTATGCTGAGTTTGTTGGTATTTATGGTGCGAAAGGTTTGGCATGGATGAAGGTCAACGACCGCGCTGCAGGTATGGAAGGTGTTCAATCTCCAGTCGCGAAATTCCTTTCTGAGGATGTGGTAAACGGTATTTTAGATCGCACACAAGCAGAGTCTGGCGACATCATTTTATTTGGCGCGGACAAGGCAAACGTTGTTTCTGAAGCAATGGGTGCATTACGTTTGAAGTTAGGTAAAGACCTAGAGATCACCAATGACAAAGCATGGGCACCGTTATGGGTTGTTGACTTCCCAATGTTTGAGGAAGATGACGAAGGCAACCTACATGCTATGCACCACCCGTTCACATCGCCATTGAATCTAACGGCTGAAGAGCTGAAAGCTAACCCTGCGGTTGCTAACTCTAATGCTTATGACATGGTTCTAAACGGTTATGAAGTTGGCGGCGGTTCGGTACGTATTCACAATGCAGAAATGCAATCAACCGTTTTCGATATCCTTGGTATCGATGAAGCTGAGCAAAAACTGAAATTTGGTTTCCTTTTAGACGCACTGAAATTCGGTACGCCACCGCATGCAGGTCTTGCCTTTGGCCTTGACCGTCTTGTGATGTTGTTGTGTGGGACCGAGAATATTCGTGATGTGATCGCCTTCCCTAAAACGACCGCTGCAGCGTGTCTGCTAACAGATGCTCCAAGCCTAGCGAACCCAGCTTCGCTGCAAGAGTTGGCTATCGCTGTTACCGCAGCCAAAGAAAAAGCTGAATAAAAATAGTGAGTAGGGTGGCGAAAGTCACCCTCTTTATTTTTGGTTGGTTATAAAGCAACCTCGTAATTTGAGTGAGCATGTCTCTCTCGCCAATTGACTTAGTGATAGGAACCTTTCTTTTGGCTCAAATGTATTTTTACTACTCTGCGATGAATGCAGGGAAATCCACAACACTTCTGCAATCTTCATTTAATTATCAAGAACGTGGCATGACGCCGGTCATTTTCACGGCGGCGATCGACGATCGTTTTGGTGTTGGAAAAGTAAGCTCACGTATTGGTTTAGAATCTGATGCTCAATTATTTCATGCTGAAAGTAATCTTTATCAAGAAATTGAAGCATTGAATAAACAGCAAAAGCGCCACTGTATCTTGGTCGATGAGTGCCAATTCTTATCCAAAGAGCAGGTGTATCAATTAACTGAAGTGGTCGATAAACTACACATTCCCGTACTTTGCTACGGCTTACGCACGGATTTCCTTGGTGAGTTGTTTGAAGGCAGCAAGTATTTGCTTTCTTGGGCCGATAAGCTGGTGGAATTGAAAACGATTTGTCATTGTGGCCGTAAAGCCAATATGGTGATCCGAACGGACGAACATGGTGTCGCGATCGCAGAAGGTGATCAAGTGGCTATTGGCGGTAACGATAAATATGTTTCAGTTTGCCGCGAGCACTATAAAGAAGCGTTAGGCAAATAACCCTCATCCTTGAAGCTGTAGTATATCCGTTGACCCCAACCGCAGTCTTATACAAAGGGAGGTTAGCCTCCCTTTGTGTATTTTGGTCAAAGGTTTAATCTCAATAAAGCGTGATACGCTTGCTCGACCTCATCTGGAATAATTTGCTTCGTTTGAAAGCCTTGTTCGGGGTAGGTTTTTATCCTCGAAAAATCCTCAAGTAGGGCAGTCAATGCCACATCTAAAGTGAATTCCTCGTTGAGGTAATCGAAAAACGATTCGCCAGTCGAGGTCACAACCAGTGATTGGTAATGCTCAGGCCATTGTTTTTCGAAAGTCGCAAAGGCTCGGCGTTCCATAAATGGTTTTTGAACCAAAATAATACGCTGTGTTTGTATCGATTTTTGCTGAAGTAGATCGTGAGCTAATAGCACGTTCTCTCCTGAATTTGTGGCGTGAGTTTCGAGTAGAATATGTTCACTCGGTACGCCTGCATCTTTAGCAATGGTGGCGAATGTTTCCGCTTCGCTTTTGTCAAAAAGCCCCTCAGTAAAACGGCCCTGACCACCTGAAAACATTAAGTAAGGTGCCAGTTTTTGATGATATAGAGAGGTCGCATATTCAGCAACACGAACATCATTGCTGCAAAAAACAAGGATAATGTCAGCCGGACTGAGTTGTTGCCCCATTTGCATGTATTGCCAAAGCGTTTCGATATGTTGGTATAGATGTTTACTCATGGATCGCGAGTGCCTCTAAGGTACTGCCATAATGGAATTGATAACCTAATTGTTCGATTTTGTTGCTCATTATGCGTTTGTCTGCAATGTCGACAACGGGAGGGAGAGGAGAGTTTAATTGTGCGGCATTTAGCGCTGCTTGATAAAACTCGGCTTTACTGACAGTTTGTGGTGTTGTGGCATTTACAATTTGATTCGACAATTTTTCCGCAGCAAAAGTCACCACTCCGACAGCATCCTCCAGATGCAACATATTTGCCGGTGCCAATCGACTGACTTGCGGCAGGCGCGCCGCAAAGCGCGAGGGATGACGATTCGGGCCAATTAACCCACTACAGCGCACGATAACGTAATTAAGATCAGAATCGATCACATATTGTTCGGCTTGGAGCATAATTCGTGCACCATCACTGAAGGCTTCATTTTGTTGTGCCAACAAGTATGAGGCATCTTGTTCTAGCATTTCCTTTGCTACGTTAGGGTACACCGATGTAGAACTGACCATTATAATTTTTTTTACATTGGCGAGTTTGGCTTGCTCAACCAAATATTGCCACTGCATGGGGTAGTCTTGCCCTTTTCCTTTTCGTAAGCCCGGCGGAAAACAGCCAATAACAATGTCACTGTGTTGTTGAATAAGGTGTTGGGATAAACTGTGATCGCGCTGAGTTAGATCGCAGCGGAAAGCGTGTAACCTTTTGTCTGTCAGCTCGTTAACACCACAAAGAGTGGTTCGGCTAGCATAAACACGGTGTGCTTTCGTAAACAGAGTTTGCGCTAAGGGAAGACCTAGCCAGCCTGTACCGATAATCGTTATTGTACTCATGAAACAAGTTCTCCCTAAGTTGTTACATCATTAAATAGAGCTTCTACCTTGACCAACGAGTGGTCGTTTACTTAAGAAAATGCCAATGGACGAAGTGTCCGAATAAGTTGCCGCGCGGCTTTGTGAATAGGGTCAGAACTCAATTTTTGATGTTGAATCACGTCGATATTCGTAAACCAAGCCAATTGTTCAAACTCCACCGGAACGCGAACCAGTTTACCACGGGCATGTTCACTTTCCGCGAGGTGAGTCGGCAGTAAGCACCAACCAAGACCATCAATCGCCATCTCTAGCAATAAATAATAATTATCGGCATACCAAATGTCGGGGCTGAGTGCTTGATTGGTGCTACTGAACTTATGGTTACGTGAGCGAATAATTAATTGTCGATGAAGCCTAAGCATATCAATATGTGCCGCTTTGTTACGAGCCAGTTCATGTTCAGCAGCGACATAAACATCAAATTTTATCGAGCCAACACTTTCAAAATCTAAATTGCTGGGTAACACAAATTCACTAAATACGATCCCACAGGTGGCTCTTTCTTGTTCCACCATCTCAATGACGTCAGAACTTGAAGCGCTCAGACATTCAATTTCAATCATCGGAAACTGCAATGATAACTCGCTAAATAGACGCGGAATACCTTGTAGCGGAATACCTTCATCCATGGCCAATGAAAATTGTTGATTCGGCGTAGAAGCGAGTAACTTGGCATGGTGGGTTAGGCGCCGGTGTTGTTGCAAGGTCGCTTCAGCATAAGGCAACAGCTTCTTACCTTCGGTCGTGATCTGTGGGTATCGACCGGAACGGTTAAATAAAGTGACGCCACAATCAATCTCAAGGTTCATTATGTGTTGGCTAATCACCGATTGTGCCTTGCCGAGTTGCCGAGCTGCACCTGAAAACGACCCTGAAGTGATCGTTGCAACATAAGCTTCTAATTGTTCAATGCTCAACATATCTATTTAATCGATACTATATGATTTTTAAGTATCTATAATATAGATGAAAATGACGGCATCAAAAATATCTCAATCAAAAATAAGAGAGATTCTATATCGGTCAAAGAACGAATTTTCCATGCTGTTGTTTTTGAACTTACCGCACTCGCAATTTTAATTCCTCTTTCAGCCTTGATTACTGGGCAAGGTAGTGGTGACTTGGCTATGGTGGGGGCCGGATTAAGCTTACTTGCCGTAGTTTGGAACTATCAATACAACATTCTATTTGATCGATTATTTGGCAGTGATAGATCTGGCCGAAGCGCGAAAATACGGCTCTTACATACCACTGGTTTTGAAGGTGGGCTGGTTTTTGTGTCTATCCCTGCTATTGCTTGGGTTTTAGAGAGCACGCTTTGGCATGCATTGATATTGGATATTGGATTCCTAGTGTTTTTCTTTATTTATACGATGCTCTTTAACTGGTGCTATGATAAATGGCATCCGTATAAACTTTGGTCTTTAAGAGTAGAGGCTCAAAAGAGTGATGAGCTAAAATAGTTAACTAACTGAGTAGTGAGGAGATTTCAGGGCATGAAGTTGAGAATATTACTCATATTACTAGTTGCCTTTAATGTGAATGCTGAGCGACAGACGGTTTACCTCACTTCATTGGAGTGGCCGCCCTATTCTGGCGCTCGTTTGATAGAAAATGGTTTCTCTGTGGCAGTTGCACGAGCCGCATTCGATATCATGGGTTATAAGCTCGAGGTCGATTTTAATCCATGGTCACGCACGGTTGCATCGGTCGCTAAGAAAGATCTCTATATTGGTTACTTCCCTGAATATTTTTTCGAAACGGACAGTTTTGTATTTTCTGAACCAATAGGGACTGGGCCTCTTGGTTTTGTTGAGGCGATAGCAAAACCAATTTTATGGCAGTCTTTACAGGACTTGACCGATTATCGTCTTGGTGTTGTGCAAGGCTATACAAATACTGCTGAGTTGGATGAGCTAATTGAAAAAGGTGAGGTTGATTGGGAGGCTGAAATTGATGACAGGCATAATATTTACAAAGTGGCTAAAGGGAGGCTTGATCTTGCGGTGATTGATGTCAACGTGTTTGAATATTTAGTTGCTACAGACGCAAGAGCAGATATCCTTAAATCACGAGTCAAAATGAATGAAAGGTTATTGTTGGATGCTGAATTGTTTGTTGCATTTAAGAATACAGAACAAGGTAGGAGATGGAGAGGAGTGTTTAATGAAGGGCTAAAGCAAGTGGATATTGATGTTATAGCCCAACGTCTGAATCACAAATAAACGCTATTGGTTAAGAGCATAGCACTCGTAAGACTCGCTCCGCATGTTCAGCCACTTCAATGCCTTCATCGGTCAAGTAGCCACCGTCAGGCAGAGTACATAGATTTTTATTAAACAAGCTTTTCACTGCAGATTGTATCTCTTCAGATGCATCATTGTGCACTTTAATGCCTGTCGCAGCACTGCTTAAGTCAAATCGAAGCAGCAGATTTAGCTCGGCGATATGTTTTTGAGTAAATTTCATCTCGGCACCTATATAGTGAATGATTTTTTTCACCATAAATTGCTCTTGATGTTGCTGCAATCAGTTGTTGTAAGAAGTGTTAGCTGCAACCAAATTGGGGATATTTCACACAGTATTATCCATTGAGTCAGAACCCCCGATTCTTATTACGGCGCTGATAACTGTCTAACTTGCATTGCTTGCGCATATTGAGAATTAATCGAGCTGAAGAGATAAAATTATCGATGTGTAATAAATTGACAATTATTCTGAATTGACATCTGTTTGCATGATTAAATTCCATGCATCAGCTCACGGTAAAAACATTTTCAGTAAACATCAAAAATAGCCCTTGAATTGATCGGGAAATGGAGCGATTATCCGCGTCCTCTATTACTTGTTTCAAAATGTTTCACCATGAACTTAAACCAATTTGATTCCTTAATGCCACCACAAATGGCTGAACGCGCTGCGGAAACTGGTGTTGGAAAAGCAACCAAAGACCCTGTCAAGTCGTTCTTACTTGCTATTTCAGCAGGTTTACACATCGGTATTGCTTTCGTTTTTTATACCACGGTAACGACTGGCACTGGTGACATGGCTTGGGGTTTAAGTCGCTTTATTGGTGGCCTTGCTTTCAGTTTGGGGCTGATCTTGGTGGTGGTGACTGGTGGTGAGCTTTTTACTAGCTCGGTGTTAACTCTAGTGGCTCGAGCCAGTGGTAAAATTTCATGGGTAATGCTGATCAAAAACTGGGTCATTGTTTATTTTGGCAATTTAGCTGGGGCGTTGTTGTTGGTTGCCTGTATGCTGGTGTCTAAGCAGTATATGTTTGATGGCGGCCAAGTTGGACTAAACGCCATGGCTATCTCTCAGCACAAACTGCATCATGAGTTTTTACAGGCTATTGCTCTTGGCATTATGTGTAATGTTCTGGTCTGTATTGCGGTTTGGATGACTTTTAGTGGTCGTACCTTAACCGATAAAATTATGGTGATGATTTTACCCGTTGCAATGTTTGTCGCAGCTGGTTTTGAGCACTGTATTGCCAACATGTTTCAAGTTCCTATGGCGATTGGTATTAAATATTTTGCTCCAGCTGAATTTTGGCAAATGACAGGAGCCAATATTGCCGATTATGCTGACTTGAATTTGATGGGTTTTTTAATGAATAACCTACTACCAGTAACCATTGGTAATATTATTGGTGGTGGTGTGTTTGTTGGTATGTGGTATTGGCTTATTTACCTGCGGGATGAATCACACTGATAGTGGGGTTTATCAATTACTTTAAAGCGACGTTTAACGTCGCTTTTTTAAACCCCGGAATAAACTCACCGCTAAAGGTTTTTTCAGGGGATAGCTAGCTTATCCACAATTTCTGTGGATAAGCTGTTTTAAAGATCGTGTGTAAGATTAACTTGATGATTTTTAGCACGAAAATCGGATGGTTTTTGTGTATTAATGCTCTCTATTAGGGTAAGTGTTTCCCTTATTGCCCGTCACGCATCGTTGACTTTCCTATCTTATCCCCTTCCTATTTGAAGTTGCAGCGGTAATGGCTACGTTAGCTCACCTTAATTGCATAGTTTATCTATGCTCATGGGAATGAACTCACTTGCCGTTTACCTACAATTTCAAGTTGTTTGGGTATAGATTGACTTACATTGCCTTCTCTCCTCGAATTTGCCTTTAGTTTCCCTAATTACACCTTGTTTAGGTCTAATATCACAGGGAGAAAATCTTGTTCCCTTTGTATTTTTAGCAACATCTTCTTTACATTCTCGCGGTTATTTTATCCATTTTGGGGGCGGTTTTTCAGTCATACATTTTTATTTTACTTGATGGATGTATTCATTTTGTTTTCTGTTTAACATATTTAAAACAAAATTAAAATGACACATTTATTCATATATTTACACATGATTTTTTAATAAAACACAACTCGGTATGAGCTCAAAAAAGTGTGCAATTAAAGGCTTGGTGAGGTGTTAATTTATTGAACCTTACTAAGAGTATGGTCTAACATTTTACATCAGAAATTGTAAAAGTTTGGCTTGTTAGGCCGAGCTACTCAAAATTACTTCATTACAAAATAGGTAAATGTATGAGTGATGTTAATAAAATGGAGAGTGGTGAGAAGCGTTCTCTTGAATGGAAATCTTTCCTCTTAATTACCGTAGTTCTCTTTCCGATCTTAAGTATCGCCTTTGTTGGTGGCTATGGATTTATTGTTTGGATGCTACAAGTATTCTTCTTAGGTCCCCCAGGTGTGCACGGTTAGTTCCGTAGCTTATAACTTCCACTTTTGATCTAAATTTTAAGAGAGCTAATCATGAAATCATTGTTAGTCAAAATCTGGCGAACTATGACCCGTCCAGCGGTTCACATCAGCCTTGGTGTGTTAACCATGGGGGGCTTTATCGCTGGTGTCATTTTCTGGGGTGGTTTTAACACCGCACTGGAAGCAACAAATACTGAAGAATTCTGCATCAGTTGCCACACCATGCGTGACAATGTGTACGTTGAATTACAAGAAACGGTTCACTGGAAAAATCACTCAGGTGTTCGCGCTACATGTCCTGATTGCCATGTTCCACATGAATGGACGGCAAAAATTGCGCGTAAAATGCAAGCTTCGAAAGAAGTGTTTGCACAAATTTTTGGTGACTTAGGTACACCTGAAAAATTTGAAGAACGCCGTATTGAATTAGCAAAACATGAATGGGATCGTTTTTCTGCTAACAAATCCCTAGAGTGTAAAAATTGCCATAACTACGAATCTATGGATTTCGAGCAAATGTCTCCAACCGCGCGAATTCAAATGAAACAGGCGGCAGAGAAAGATCAAAGTTGTGTTGATTGCCATAAAGGTATTGCGCATAACTTGCCGAAAAATATGGACAGTTCAGGTGGCTTAATTGGTGAGCTTGAAGGCATGGCATCTCGTACCGATTACTCTGTCGGCAAACAGATTGTCAGCGTTCGTTTCTTACCGGTTTATGAAGATGCACAAGCTAAAGTTGAAGCGGGTTTACTCAACCCAGCCTCTACTGTGACCGTTCTTGATGAGAAAGGTGAGATGGTGCAGGTCGAAATTGATGGCTGGAGAAAAGCCAAAGGCTTTGGTCGTGTGATTCAAGAAGACTTCGGTATGAATATCGCGGTAGGTTCATTAATGAAAGAAGCGGCCCAAAGTGATTCTATCGTGACTGTTGGTGAGAAAAAAGAGGATGATCTGACAGGTCTTCCATGGGAGAAAGTCAGCGCGAAAGTCTGGATGAAGAAAGAAGCGATGCTAAGCGATGTTGCCCCTATCTGGGAAAAAGCCAGCGAAGCTTACAAAACCAACTGCTCTGTTTGTCACACTCAACCAGATGAAGCGCACTTTGATGCGAATACTTGGCCAGGTATGTTCAACGGTATGATGGCGTTCGTTAACTTTGATACTGACAGTGAAGCCTTAGTATTGAAGTATTTGCAAAAACACTCTTCAGATTTTTCTGAAGGTCACCATTAATCAACGTCACACGGAGTTTTTAAAATGGCTATTACACGAAGAAGTTTTCTTAAAGGTGTAGCAACCACCAGCGCGGCGTCGGTTATTGGCCCTAGTTTACTGGCCTCGACAGCAGCTAATGCCGCAGAAACAACCGGAACGTGGAAAGTATCCGGTTCTCACTGGGGCGCATTTCGCGCCCATATCTACGCGGGTAAAGTTCAAGAGATCAAACCGTTAGAGTCTGATACTCACCCAACCGATATGCTCAACGGCATTAAGGGCATTATTTATAGCCCTTCGCGTGTGCGTTACCCAATGGTTCGCCTTGACTGGTTGAAGAAACATAAGTACAGCGCAGAAACGCGTGGTAATAATCGTTTCATCCGAGTGACTTGGGATGAAGCGTTGGATCTGTTTTATCGTGAACTGGAACGTATTCAGAAAGATTATGGCCCATGGGCATTGCACGCAGCTCAAACGGGTTGGAACCAGACTGGTTCTTTCCACAACTGTACGGCGATGATGCAACGTGGCGTAGGTATGCACGGTAACTTCATCAGCAAAGTCGGTGACTACTCGACAGGGGCAGGTCAAACGATTTTGCCTTACGTATTGGGTTCAACCGAAGTGTATGCTCAAGGTACATCTTGGTCTGAAATCTTAGAAAATTCAGACAATATTGTGCTGTGGGCAACCGACCCTGTCAAAAACCTCCAAGTTGGTTGGAACTGTGAAACTCACCAATCCTTCCCTTACCTTGAGCAGTTAAAAGAAAAGGTAGCAAAAGGGGAGATAAACGTACTGTCGGTCGATCCTGTCAAGAACAAAACACAACGTTTCCTAGAAAACGACCACTTATACATTAACCCACAGACTGATGTGGCGTTTATGTTAGCGGTGGCGCATGTGCTTTATAACGAAGATCTTTACGACAAAGAGTTCATTAAAACATACTGTCTAGGTTTTGATACCTTCATTCAGTATGTGCAAGGTGAAACGAAAGATAAAGTCGTTAAAACCCCAGAGTGGGCGGCTGAGATCTGTGGTGTAAACGCTGAGAAAATCCGCGAATTCGCTCGCATGTTAGTTAATGGGCGCACGCAGTTGCTGTTTGGTTGGTGTATCCAACGTCAAGAGCATGGTGAACAGCCATACTGGGCGGGCGCGGTTATTGCGGCGATGGTTGGTCAGATCGGCCTACCTGGTGGTGGTATTTCTTATGGACACCATTATTCAGGTATTGGTGTGCCATCAACCGGTTTTGCTGCTCCAGGTGGTTTTCCTCGCAACTTGGATACCGGTTCTAAACCGAAATGGGATAACGAGAATTATAACGGCTACAGTAAAACCATCCCTGTTGCGCGTTGGGTTGACTGTTTGTTAGAACCAGGTAAAGAGATCCGTTATAACGGTTCAAAAGTAAAATTGCCGGATTATAAGATGATGGTTATCTCGGGTAATAACCCATGGCACCATCATCAAGACCGTAACCGTATGAAGAAAGCGTTCCGCAAACTTCAAACTGTAGTAACGGTTGATTTTGCTTGGACTGCAACGTGTCGATTCTCTGATATCGTACTGCCAGCTTGTACACAGTTCGAGCGCAATGATATCGACGTTTACGGCTCATACTCAGGTAAGGGTTTAATTGCAATGCATCGTTTGGTTGATCCGTTGTTCCAATCTCGTACTGATTTTGAGATTTTCACTGAACTGACTCGCCGTTTTGGCCGCCATGAGGAATTTACTCGTGGAATGGATGAAATGGAGTGGGTACGCTCACTGTATGAAGATTGTAAGAAAGCCAATGCTGGTAAATTTGAGCTACCTGAATTTGATGCATTTTGGGAACAAAGCGTGCTTGATTTTGGTGAAGGTAAACCTTGGGTTCGTCATGCGGATTTCCGTAAAGATCCAGAGATCAACGCGCTAGGTACGCCATCAGGTTTCATTGAAATTACGTCACGTAAAATCGGGCGTTATGGTTATGAACATTGCCAAGATCACCCAATGTGGTTTGAGAAAACCGAACGTTCTCATGGCGGTCCAGGTTCGGAAAAACACCCGTACTGGTTACAGTCTTGTCACCCTGATAAACGCCTGCATTCACAAATGTGTGAATCTGAAGAGTATCGTGCAACTTACGCGGTGCAAGGTCGTGAACCTGTCTATATCAACCCGACTGATGCTAAGGAAAAAGGCATTAAAGACGGCGATTTGGTTCGAGTATATAACGATCGTGGTCAGCTACTTGCTGGGGCTGTGCTATCAGATAGCTACCCTCGTGGTATCATTCGTATCGAAGAAGGTGCATGGTATGGGCCGCTCAGCGAGAAAGATGGTGCTATCTGTACTTATGGTGATCCAAATACCTTAACGTTAGATGTGGGGTCATCTGAGCTAGCACAGGCGACTTCTGCCAATACGTGTATTGTCGACTTCGAGAAGTTTACCGGTAAAGTGCCGCCGGTAACGTCGTTCGGTGGACCACTAGAAGTCGTCTAACCTCTATAGAGACTTACATCTTAAGTGATATTACAATGCCAGCCTTTGAGCTGGCATTATTCTTTCTTATTATTGAATAAATCGGTTGATAAGTAGTTAACCAAGATAAAACGTGACCCAATTAACTAACTGAGTTATTAATTTATTAGACACTGTTAATAACAGTCATTTTTGCTGAGGTTACCATGACAACAATACTGCTACCGTGCCATCGAGAAGTGGAACTACTCCAATCGGATTTGAATGCTGAGCTGCAAGGTTGTGAACTTCATTTTTCCTATGCGGGAATTCACAATTCCCTGATTTCTGATCGCTATGCATTATTTCGTCTCTTATTTGACGTAGAATCGGACGCGAAAGTGATCGGTGATGGTTTCCAAATGTTAGCGCAAACGGCAGGTCAACCACATTACCCGCAAGATGTAGGCCGCTGTCCAGATAACAGCTTAAGTTATCGTATCTATTCCCCCCAAGATACAAAACGGTACTACAACTATTTGGTGGTTGAAGAATCTACAGGCTATCAACTGTTCGGTTTTACTTCATGTCATCGTTTTGCTGGATACTTTGAGATGATTGAAGAGAGAGGACATTCCTATCTCGTTGCTGCCATTGATGGTGAAAATACGCACCCACAAGATTGGGCCGAAAATCAATTAGAATCGGTGGTTATCTTACGAGGGGAGTCGCTATCTACGCTTTATCATGAGTATGCTCAACATATTATGGTGCATCATCAGCCTCGTTCAGGGGTTACCCAGCAAGCGCCTATCGGCTGGTGTTCTTGGTATGCTTATTATGCAGACGTAACAGAGCAGCACGTCATATCAAATGTAGCATGTATGCAAGGGGAGCTGAAGGAGCTCGAATGGGTATTACTTGATGACGGTTACCAAGCATTCATGGGAGATTGGTTGACCCCGTCGGATAAATTTACTCGTGGTGTAAAATCCGTCATTGAAGATATCAAGCAAGCGGGGAAAAAACCGGCGATCTGGCTGGCTCCATTTATCGCTCAAGCAGAATCTCAGGTATTTAAAGAACACCCCGATTGGTTCGTACAAGGTGCAAATCGCCAGCCAATGAAAGCAGACGAAGTTACCTATGGAGGCTGGCGTTGTACGCCTTGGTATATTTTAGATACTTCCAATCCCGAAGTGCAGGAGCACTTAACTTATGTTGTTAAAACCATGCGAGAAGAATGGGGTGTCGAGTTATTCAAACTAGATGCTAATTATTGGGGGACACTCAAAGGCCGTCGCTACCAAACAGGGGTTACGGGGGTTGAAGCGTATCGACTTGGAATGCAAGCCATTGCCGAGGGGGCGGGAGATGCCTGGTTATTGGGCTGTAATGCGCCGATGTGGCCATCATTAGGTTTGGTGGATGCGATGCGGGTATCGGATGATGTCGAGCGCTGCGCACATCGTTTTGAGCAAATAGCGAAAGAGGCTTTCTACCGAAGTTGGCAGCATCGTAAGTTATGGCAAATTGATCCTGATTGTGCCACGTTCACTTCTTTAGCGAATCAATCGACCGAGCGCGCAAACTACGAATTCCACCGTAATGTACTGCTCGCCTGTGGCGGCTTACTGCTTTCAGGTGACCCACTTCCGGATCTAACCAGTTTTGCGAAACAGAGCTTAATTAAACTAATGATTAGGCACAAACATAATCAGGAATCGGCAAAATTAACGTCGTTGGCGCTTAATCATGCTTTCTTGAAACTCACCGATCGTAATGATTTGCACTGTTTGTTTAACTATGGTGGTAAAGCTCAAGATTACACCTTAACGGCCAATTATGCGGTGGATTGGTATGATTACTGGTCTGGAGAAAAATTATCAGTAGAGCCGGTTCAGGTACTGGAAGTGCCACTGGCGAGCGGTTTAACCAGTCGTGCTGTTATTACTTCAGGTTAGGATTTGGTATTGCTTTACACTTTGTATACCTCTCCTACTTCAAGTCATTTAGGTACAGTGTTTAATATGAAATGTAACCAAACGCTAATCTGTGTTTGGTATTACATTTCAAACCACCAATAGCATCCATATCCTACGATTAAAGCTGGTATTGAGGTGTACACTGTGGCGAGTATCGCTGCTTTGGGTGCTAATGCAATGGCAGGAAAAAGCGCGTCACCATCGTTAGAGATCGCATTTGAAATTTGGGTTGAGAATGGCACTACACCAGAAAGGTATAGGCTAGTGATTAATATCTGAGGTCCACAACCTGGTAATAAACCCACAACGACGCCTAGTAAAGGCATCCATTCAGCCCATTCAGCTAAATCTTTAATCGGCTCCCAGCCAGAAAAATGACGAATCAATTCAAATGATAGAAAAGCAATGATGACCCACGCACTGACAAAGTGAGTATCTTGTGCAGCTTTTTGAATAGGGTGGGCACTTTGCGTTTTTTCATCTTCAGAGACAGTGGATTGATAACTGTCGAGTTCTGTGGTGAGAGACCAAAGTAGCATGCTAATAATGGCAAGTATTGCTCCTATCCATTGCATGGTTTGAGCCTTCAAATTGAAAACTACATTAAGATCAATTTGGAACGATCCGGCGAGCGCAACAAAAGAAGCGGGGATCAACAATAGTTTCCAAAACAGCCCTTGCAAATTCAGCGCTGTTGATTGTACATGCTGTGATGGAGAGTTTGTTGGTGGTGATAGCTGAAGCGGACTTTTCTGTGGGCGTAAGAAGGCGTCATCATGAAAATAATTGATCACAAATCCGGTCAGACAACCAGTAATAATTCCGATACTAATAACGCCCAATCCTGTGAGTGGTTTACTTGCCAATAGTAAAAATGCTGCGTCCCCCATGGTAGAGGTTAATACCGCTACCAATGCCCCAAAACCAACGCGTCCGCTAACAAATTGCGTTGTAACGACAATAGCTCCACCACATCCGGGCAGTGCACCCAGTAAAGAGGCAATAATAACTTGGATATGCCTTGATTGTTGGTACGCCAAAACCAGCCAGTGGGCAGAGCTCATATAACGAGATAAGTAGTGATAGCAGGTCAAGGTAAACGCGACATAAGTTGATACGGCCCAGAATGCATCAGAAAGAGCGCCTAATGAGAGCGAGCGAGTATGTTCATTAAGCAGCAATATGATCAATAACAATGGCAGAGCTAACCGTTGGTAACCACAGTTAAATTGTGAGGGAGTAAAAGCTGAGTTAGACCATTTGATTGAGTTCATAGCGCACCTTATAAAATTCATTGCTCATATTGGTGAAATGAGAATTGTTATCATCATATGTCATTGAGAATTATTCGCAATTGATAATTGTTAATTTTTGAAAAGAATTTCTTAGTAGCAACTCATGACAAATTCTGAAAATAAGGTAAAGTAACGGCCTTTATGAGCAATTTCGCCTATCAACATAGATAGGCTATCAAATCAAATAGCAATAAATAGGAAGAAAGATGATTCTAGTTGTCGGTCATAAGAACCCAGATAGCGATAGTATTTGTAGTGCACTTGTGGCAACTGAGCTGCTAAAAGCTCGTGGTCAAGAGGCTATGCCGATCCGTCAAGGTGAAATCAATCGCGAAACTCAGCACATCCTAGAAGTCGCTGGTGCAGAGTCTCCAGAATTACGCACTTCTGTTGCTGGTGAAAAAATTTGGTTAGTAGATTACTCAGATCTAGCCCAAGCACCTGACGATGTCGCTGAAGCTGAAATCTTAGGTATTGTTGATCACCACCGTCTAGGTGATGTGATGACAGTAAACCCAATGGAAGCTTGGATCTGGCCTGTTGGTTGTACTAACACTGTTCTGTTCAACATGTTCAAGATTGAAGGTCACACGATTTCTCAACAGGTTGCTAAACTAATGATGTCTGCAATTTTGTCT
The DNA here is from genome assembly GCF_963889785.1 of Vibrio sp. S12_S33. Taxonomy (NCBI): domain Bacteria; kingdom Pseudomonadati; phylum Pseudomonadota; class Gammaproteobacteria; order Vibrionales; family Vibrionaceae; genus Vibrio; species Vibrio sp. S12_S33. The sequence goes on from NZ_CAWPQZ010000005.1 coordinate 124,034, forward strand.
GACACGGTCGGTTTTGCTTCACCAACGTGTACGCAAAAAGACAAAGATGCGGTTGCAGAACTGGCTGAAATTGCTGATGTACAAGACGTTGACGCATTCATTAAAGATCTTCTTATTGCGAAAACAGATATTGAAGGCTTGTCTGCTGCTGAATTGGTAGAAAAAGATCTAAAAGGCTATCCATTTAACGGCCGTGATGTTGTGGTAGGCCAAGTGGAACTAGCAACGCTTGAGCAGGTTGATGGCATGATTGAAGCAATTGAAGCGGATCTTGTTCGTCGCTGTGAAGAAGACAATCTTGCTTTTGCCGCTGTGATGCTAACCGATATCACTACTGCGCAAACCCGTTTGCTTTACACTGGTGAGTGGGCTGAGAAACTAGCCAAGCACCAGAAAAATGGCATGTTGATGATGGAAAATACGCTAAGCCGTAAGAAGCAAGGCTGGCCTTGGCTTCAAGCTGAATTAGTATAGTAAGCTCATCCCTTAAATTTACGATAAATAAAACGCCCGCAGTGTTACACTGTGGGCGTTTTCTATGAGATAACCGGAGAATGATTATGGCGAAAGCACTTAGCGTAGAACAGATCGAAACCATCAATCGCTACAATGAAGAAGATCGCTTTAAATATTGTGTTAAAGAAATAGTAGTGAATCGTGAAGTTTGGATTCTAAAAGACGAACACGGTTGTGTGATGCTGAACACAGAAGATGATGATTGTGTGCCAGTGTGGCCAAATCAAGAGTTCGCAGCAGCGTGGGCTACCGGTGAATGGGAAGCATGCCAACCTGAATCAATCTCTCTCAATAAGTGGCACAGTCGCTGGACCACAGGCCTAGAAGATGATGAACTTTCTGTGGTTGTATTTCCTAACGAACGTGAAGAAGGCGTGGTACTGTTTCCTGATGAGTTCGATTTTGAATTGAAGAAGCAGCAAGCAAAGCAGCGTTAATCCACAACCTATCAGAGCGCTCAATTTATTAGCAGTCGATGAGTTTGGTAGTTGATTTTTATCGGTGGCTCAATAGCCTATGAGCTGATAAAGAGGTGCGGATTTTGACAGGGTGACAGCATTATTCAGTACACCCTGTTGTTCATACTCTTTGAGTATCGATTGAATAACGCTTTTAACTTCCTTTTCTTGCATCCCCGTTTTTAGTCGTTTGTCATAAAGCATACTCAATAAGATAACGTCAAGTGGAGACAATAGTTCTTCCGGTGTTTCATCATTAAATATTGAAGGGTAGGCTTGTTGTGAATCATTAGGTAGGCCAAGTACTTGCGTTATTTCTTCAACAATACAAGCGAGCAGTTTACCGCGCTCATGGGCTTTATCGACAGGAATAATGACTACCGCTTTGATGATCTCATGAGTGTTAATATCGGTTGTGTAGTTGGCGATACAGATTGCATTATTTAAAACCCCCAAGCTGCTTTTGCCGATATGTGTTGCTACTTCATTTTCCCATTTGGCTTCTTTGGTAAAAATCCACGTTACGTTGGCTTCATTACGGTTAGAGACTCGATAAATAGGGTGTTGTGTCACCAATGCCAAGTGTTGAATATGCAAGTCAACTAGCTCATCGTGCAAGGCTTTATCGGGGACATCATGCTGTACCCATATTTTTACCGGTTGTGCCCATTTGACTAAGGGGTATTTGCCTGCGTTATATTCGTTACGCAACGCAACTTGGACGAACGCCTTACTGATAAAGCTTTTGTCCTTCCATGTTTCGCTATAGGCCCAAGCGGAAGTGCTAAAAACGAGCAATAAATAGGCCGATAATCTCACTTTCCCTAGCAAAATTTTTCCTATTTGAAGTAAGGCGCTTTATTGAAATGGCTTTCAATCATACGCTGAGTGATCGGGTGTTCTGGATTGGCTAATACCGTTTGAGTATCGCCAGATTCGACGACTTCGCCCTCATGCATCACCATAATTTTATCGGTAATGTGCTTCACAATACCAATATGTTGAGAAACATAGACAAATGAAACGCCCATTTCTTCTTGTAGCTCTAGAAACAGATTGATGATCTGTGAACGCATTGCCATATCTAAGCCATTGAGTGCTTCATCCGCGACAATGATCGACGGTTGCAGAATAAGGGCGCGAGCTAAGCAGACACGTTGCTTTTGTCCTGTCGCTAACATCTGCGGATAGAAATAAGCATGTTCTGGCAATAAACCAACCCGTAAAAGCGTCTCTTTTACTCGTTTCATACGAGCCTCGACGGGCATATTAGTATTTCGTTTGAGTGGCCCTTCAAGAATGCGTCCGATCTGAATACGTGGGTTTAATGATGTATTCGGGTCTTGGAAAATCATGCGAATGAGTTTACAACGCGTTGAGTAATCTTTGTGCTCAAGAAGCTCACCATTTACTCGGATTTCTCCAGAAGTAGGTTCAACCATACCGGAGATCATCCGTGCTAGCGTCGATTTACCTGAACCATTTTGACCAATAAAGCCGATCGTTTGTCCTGCATCGAGGGTAAAGCTGACCGGTTTCACCGCGTGCTGTATTTTCTTGCGAAACAGTCCAGATCGAGTGACGAAATCTTTGGATAATCCGTTAACTTCTAGCAGTGAAGTGGTCATGCTCATGATGATTGCTCCATATTTAACGGAAAGTGACAAGAAAACTTATGGTTTTTTATCCGTTGCGGATAAGGTATTTCAACGCATTGACGTTGAGCATATGGGCAACGAGGCCCCAAGCGACAACCAATTGGTAAATGTTGTAGTGGTGGAATGGAACCGGGCAAAGACTGTAGTTTTTCTTTATGGGGAATCCAGTCACTAAAGTCAGGCATCGCTTTAAGCAATGCGACAGTATAGGGGTGCTTGGGCTCACTCAAAATTTTTTGGGTATCGGCTGATTCAACAGATTGCCCGCAATACATGACCGTAATGCGCGTCGCCCATTGTGTGATGTTCGTTAAGTCGTGGCCAATTAGCAAAATAGTGGTGTTATTGACTTGATTCATGCGGCTCAACAAACGCAAAATTTGCGATTGAGTGATCGGGTCTAAATCGTTGGTCGGTTCATCGGCGATCAACAATTTTGGTTTGGTTGCAATCGCCATTGCAATCATGACTTTTTGGCATTCCCCATCGGTCAGTTCATAAGGGTAGCTGTTCATGACGCGAGTATGATCTTTAATGCCGACCTTATGTAGTAAAGCCTTGGCTTGTTTTTTACGCCATTTGAAACGTTGCCACCATTTGCCTTCAAAGGTACGAGATGGAATGGACTCTATCAACTGCTTGCCGACTTCTTCTGATGGGTCCAAACAGGTTGATGGTTCTTGAAAGATCATAGCAATATCGCGGGCAATGACGCGTCTGCGTTCTCGTGCAGTCAGTTGCAACAAATCAATATTGCCCAGACGCATTCGGTCTGCGGTGACCGTCCAGTTATCTTTACAGATGCCAACAATAGCTTTTGCTACGAGACTTTTTCCTGAACCTGACTCACCCACTAGGCCGCGAATTTCACCTTCATTCATGGTCAAACTCATGCGGTCAACCGCTTTAACTAAGCCTTGCGGTGTATCGATTTCAATGGTGAGGTGGCGAATATCTAATAACGGCATTATTCAACCCCTGCATTTAAAGCTTGGCGTACGCCTTCACCGACTAGGTTAATGGTGATAACCGTAAACATAATGGCCAACCCGGGTAGGGTAACGGTCCAAGGTGCTAAGTAAATCAGTTCTACGGAATCACCCAATATTGCTCCCCATTCAGTACTTGGTGCCTGCGCGCCAAGCCCAAGAAACCCAAGCGCTGAAATATCTAAAATAGCAACCGACAGAGCAAGTGTCATTTCGCTTGCAATGACAGCAAGCACGTTGGGTAAAATGGAGTTCCACAATAAATAAAAATCATTGGCACCATCTAATCGTGCGGCGAGGATATAATCTTTCTCAACTTCGTTATGGACCGCAATATAGACTGAGCGTATAAAACGTGGAATGAGAGCTAAACCAATGGCGAGTAATATATTGAACTCACCAACCCCGAGTAAAGCAACGAAGATAATGGCCAAAAGCAGAGAGGGGATAGACATCACCGTATCAAGTAAGTGATTTAACGTACTAGATAAAAGCCCCTTAGTCATACCTGCCATGATACCGATAAAGCAGCCTATCAATGCAGCAATTAATGTAATGATAACGGCAGCACCAAAGGTGAACTGAGAGCCATCAATTAAGCGAGAGATAATATCTCGCCCTAAATCATCAGTACCAAGGAAATATTCAACAGTTCCGGCTGGATCCCACGAAGGAGGAATGAGTAACTCTCCGCTTTGGAGTTGCGGATCATGAGGCGTTATCCAAGGTGACGTTACTGTAATTAAAACAATAAGTACTAAGCACCATAGCCCAAACATCGCCAAACTGTTGGCACGATAGCTGCGCCAAAAACGCTCAAACTGCGTTGGGATATGCTCTTCCTGATATACGTTATTTGTTAGCATACCATTCCTTCCTTACTAGCGGGTTGATCATGGCGCCAATCAAATCAGATAGGGTGTTGGCAGCCAGTACTAATACGCCTACCACAATCACGCCGGCTTGAATCGATGCGTAATCTTGATTTGATAGGGCATCTAGCAGCCAACGCCCAATTCCAGGCCAGTTGAAAATAGACTCGGTAATAATAGCCAGAGTAAGCATGCCCGATAATTGCACGCCAAATTTAGGAATAATCGGAGGGATCGCATTTCTAAGCACATGTTGGGTAACAATTTCATGATTGCTTAGACCTTTAATCCTTGCTGCACGAATATAATTTTGCGACATCACATCCGCAACGGAGGCTCTCATTAAACGCACGACTTGCGTCGTGGGAGCTAAAGCGAGAACGAAGCAAGGTAAAGCCATATGTTCAATAACGCTTTGCAATGCATGAGCACGGTAAACTCCTTCAGCAAAAAAAGCATCAATCAAAGCAAAACCGGTGACATGTTCGACTTGGTATAGAAGATCATATCGTCCAGCAACGGGGAACATTTCATAGTGTAGTGAGAACACCATAATCATCAGTAGAGCAACCCAAAAAAGCGGCGCGGAATACCCTGACATGGAAGTAAATGAAATGACGGTATCGATCCATTTGCCCTGTTTCATACCGGCTAAGGTACCGAGTGGAATACCAATTAATAGCGACAGTGTGAATGCGATTAAACACAGTTCTAATGTGGCAGGAAAGACGACGGCCAGCTCATCGACAATGGCAACACCATTGTGGTTGACCCCAAAATTTAGCTGCATAAGCTCACTTAAGTAAGTCGACCAGCCGGACCAAAAACCTTGCATTGCCCACGGTGATGTAGGATCTAATCGTAGTAGATGAAAGCCGACCAGTGTTAAAATCAGCAACGTGATGATAAATAAATTGAGCCTACGAACGGTATATAAAAACACTATTTCACCCTCTCAACACGGTTGAATGGTTGAACATTGAATGGACTCAACTTAAAGCCAGTTAAGTTACTGTTATAGGCTTTGAATTGCATTCCGTGTGCCAGAGGGATCACGGGGAATTCTTCGTTCAAAATATTCTGTGCCTGTTTGTATAAATTCAGTCGGTAGCGTGTTTTATCGACTTCTAAGGCTAAATCTAATAGGAAATCAAAATCGTTATTACACCACATGGCAACATTAAGACCTGCACGGTTTGAGTTACAAGAGAGCAGTGGTCTTAAAAAGTTATCAGGATCTCCGGTATCGCCAATCCAGCCCGTCAAAAATAGGTCAACATTTTCGTTTTGTACCATATCAGATCGATTTAGGCGGTCTTCAGTCAGCAAGTTTAGTTTTATTCCTATGTCGGCGAAGTTTGCTTGAATTAACTCTGCTGTTTTGCGTGGGCTTGGATTGTACGCTCTTGGCTCCGTTGGTACAGACATGGTGAGTTCCAAGTTGCCGTAATATCCTGCTTCTTTAAGCAACGCGATAGCATAGTTGCGGTCATAACGAATTTGAATACTATCTTTTTGATAGGCCCAAGATGATGGCGGCAGAAGATTATAAGCAATACTGCCGGTGCCGTAGTAGACCGAGTCTAAGATATTTTGGCGGTTGATAGCGAAATTCAGCGCTTTACGCACACTGGTATTACGCAGTGCAGGGTGTGAGGTATTAACCGCGATAAATGCAACATTCATTGCTGGCTTCGCTTGAAGTGTGAGCTCAGGTTGTTGCTCAACAATAGGTATCTGACTTGAGATCGGGGAACTTAGCACATCACATTCGTGTCGCAGTAATTTTGCCAATGTACCAGTACCTCTATTTGAAATATCAAATACCACTTGTTCCATTTTTGCAGGGCCATTCCAGTAACGACCATTGCGACGTAGACGAATAAGATCATTGACTTTAAATTCATCAAGATAAAACGGCCCCGTGCCGACAGGCAAGCTATCTATCAAGGTTTTTTCATCATCAATAATCAATTGGTTTGCATATTCGTAAGATAGAATCACCGCATGGCTTGTTGATATGTTAGATAAAAATGAGTTGTCAGGGCGGCTAAGGATAAACTTGACCGTTAGATCGTCAATGGCTTGAACATCAATCAACAGATTTTTGAAATCAATACCAGCAAACCATGGATAAGTGCCACCATTTACGTAATGAAAGGGATTGGTTGAATCGATAATGCGCCGAAAGCTGAATGTTACGTCATCGGCGTTCAGCTCACGCGTAGGGCTAAACCAAGCGGTGGTTTGAAAGTAAACACCAGATCTAAGATTAAATGTATATTCAGTGCCGGCTTTATTCACGCTCCAACTGGTTGCTAAATTGGGTAGCGGTTGCAAGGTATCAGCGTCTAGCTGTAATAGAGTGTCATACAGTTGTGGGCTCAGAGCTTCTGATGTGATGCCATTATCAACTAGCTGAGGGTTAAACGTTGTAGGGCTGCCGTGACCACAATATACGAATCCGCTTTGGCGAATTTTACTATGGTCAATCTGATCGCCACAGCCTGCGAGTAGGCTAAAGCTGCATATTGCTAGCGTGAATCGTAATAATGTTTTCATAATGAAAAATAACTGTGAGAAGTAAGGCAAACAAAGCTAATCATTATGCCTCAAAATCCTGATAATCTACCATTTTTTGTTGTACTAAACACAGGGTTAATCACTATTCATTCCTACGAGTTGGTATTTTCTTACCATGCCTCGTAATTGGTGGTAGCTCAACCCCAACAATTCTGCCGCTTGCCTTTGGTTAAATTTGCTCTTTTCGAGAGCTTGAGTCAGCAGTATTTTGTCTTGCTCTTCCTGCCATTTTTTATAATCCATAGGAAAATCAAAGTGGCTATCACTAGTATGGTTGATTGCGTTGTTATTGCCATCATTTTGCAGATGCCATTGACTGGTGAATGGGTCAAATATCAAGTTATCAATAGGTTGCTCAGTATCACCGTGTTGATAGACAGCGCGTTCTACAACGTTTTTTAGTTCTCGTACGTTACCGGGCCAAGTATAGTGCTGAAGTTGTTGTATTGCATCAAAGCCAAACCCAACAAATAAACTTAGATTGAGTTCTCGGCACATTTTTATGGCGTAGTACTCGGCGAGTAGAATAATGTCTTCTTTTCTTTCCCTTAGCGGTGGTAGTTGGATCACATCGAACGCTAACCTATCGAGCAAATCTGCGCGAAACTTCCCTTGCTGTGCCAATTGAGGAAGATTAGCGTTAGTGGCACAAACGACGCGTACGTTGGCATTCAATAATTCACTACCCCCGACACGTTCGTATTGTCCATATTCAATCACTCTGAGTAACTTTTCTTGTACTGAAAATGGGGCTGTGGCGAGTTCATCGAGAAACAAGGTTCCTCCTTCTGCGCGTTCAAAGCGCCCTTGGTGGCGTCCTTTTGAGCCAGTGAAAGCGCCTGATTCATGACCAAACAATTCGGAGTCGATTAACCCTTCACTGAGCGTTGAGCAGTTGAGTGAAATAAGTGGTTGGTCCCAGCGCTTAGACAAATAGTGCAGCCGTTGAGCGATCAACTCTTTACCTGTACCGCGTTCACCAACGATTAAAACGGGTCGATCAATACGAGCCAGCTTTGAGACCTTATCCAATGCCGAGAGAAAGCTTGGGGATTCTCCAATTAAGTTTTGTTGCATACTTTTTCTCTCCAAATATTTGAAAATGGCAAGGTTAAATTTACCAATAGTTGGTTTTTTTTATCATAGCACAACGTGGTTAGTATTACCCAATTTGTTAAGTGTTTGATTGTTAATGAATTAAATATTGGCATGGATGTTGTTTATACATTTGCATCATAGGTTTTGATGTGTTCAAAGTGTATTACTAGTAAGGAGATTCATCATGGGTATTTTTTCTCGTTTTGCAGATATCGTAAATTCAAACATCAGCGCATTATTAGATAAAGCGGAAGATCCAGAAAAAATGATCCGCCTTATCATTCAAGAAATGGAAGATACGTTGGTGGAAGTGCGAACCAATTCAGCCAAAGCCATTGCGGATAAAAAAGAATTGGCGCGTAAAGTTGATGCGATGGATGCGCAAATAGTAGATTGGCAACAAAAAGCGACACTAGCCCTTAGTAAGCAGCGTGAAGAATTAGCGCGAGCGGCGTTGATTGAAAAGAAAAAATTGCAAGAAATAATCAAAGGATTGCATACTGAACAGACGCTGGTGGAAGAAACGATTGACAAATTAACCGGTGAAATCGGTAAATTAGAAACGAAAATCTCCGAAACCAGAGCCAAACAACAAGCATTGGCCATTCGTAGCCAAACCGCTCATAATCGTCGTGATGTTCAACGTCATCTGCATACTAGCCGCACTGACGAAGCAATGGCGAAGTTTGAACAATATTCACGCAAAGTGGATGAACTGGAAGCGGAAGCGGATTTATACGCAAAATCGGGTAATGCAAAGACTTTGGATCAAGAATTTGCTGAACTGCAAGCACAAGACGAAATTGAGCAAGAGCTAGCAAAACTTAAACAGCAGATGGATCAAAATAAATAACGAGGAGTGACATATGTCATCATTTTTCATCGCAGGGCCATTGATTGTTTTCCTCATCTTTGTCGCGCCATTGTGGTTATTTTTTCATTATCGCAGTAAGAAAAGTTCAGGTAATGCACTTTCTCAGGAAGATTTTGAACGTTTGAAAACGCTGTCGCAAAAAGCAGAAGGCTTACAGAGTCGTGTTGAAACCTTAGAGCGTATACTGGACGCAGAGTCCCCGAATTGGAGGCGAAATAATGGCTAGAGAGCTGTACCGTGATGCCGTGAATGGAAAAATTACTGGTGTTTGCGCTGGGCTTGCAAACTACCTCGGGCTTGAAGTTTGGCTGGTTCGTATTTTGGTGATTTCTGCTTCGCTATTGGGTGGTTTTTTCTTAGTGGCATTAGCTTACCTAGCATTAACGTTAATGCTAGAGAAACAGCCCGTTCAATATGTAGAAGCACTCAAAAGCCAACGTGAATACAAATTAAAGAACAAGCCTTGGGAACAAGGACAAACCGCAGAAGCATTATTGGACACGTTAGATCAAGACTTATGTCAAGTAGAGGGGACAGTTCGTCAAATGGAAGCGTACGTTACCTCTGAAGCATTCAAAGTAAACCGAGAGTTTAGTAAGCTTTAGATTACGGTATTAACTTCCTGTTTGAGAGCTAGACCTATTTTAGTTCTCAACTGGTTAATTTTTATAGAAATTAACGGAATCTTTCTCGCTATCTCGATAGGATTCATCTATTTTTAGATAAACTGTAAAAATGGATGATATAGCATGTACAAACCTCCTGTTTTATTGCTGGTGACTCTGGCAATACTGTCAGGGTGTGGTAAGGAATTACCCCCCGTGCCTGAGCCAGATTCACGCCCAGCCAAACTCTTCTCTGTTTCTGTCGGCAATACCCAATTTGAAAGAACTTTTCCAGCTACAACAGAAGCCGGAGATAAGGCTGTTTTAGCATTTCGCGTTCCTGGATTACTTGAATCAATTGATGTGACCGCCGGTCAACAAGTAGCGCAAGGTGATCTCCTTGCCAAGTTAAACCCAGATGAATATTCACTGTTAGAGCAACAAGCCCAAGCTAATTTTAAGTTAGCGGATGTGCAGTACGAGCGATATAAAAAGCTTAGAAAAGATAAAGTTGTTTCAGAGCAAGATTTTGACCAAGCGCAGGCAAACCATAATTCGGCAAAAGCGATGTGGGAGCAGGCTAAAGCCAACTTGCGTTATACCCAGTTAGTTGCGCCTTATGCTGGCACTATCTCGCTTATCCCTGCTGAAAATCATGAATTCCTTGCGGCTAAGCAAGGTGTGATGAACATTCAAACCAATCAAATCTTAAAAGTGATTTTCCAACTACCAGACCACTTGCTAAACCGTTTTGTTAATGGGGCCGATTCCGTAGCAACGGTGAGGTTTGACTCTTTCCCTGAACGAGAATTCCAATTGCAGTTTCAAGAAGTTGATACTGAGGCTGATTCAAAAACTGGTTCTTATAAAGTCACGATGGTGATGGAGCGTCCGACAGACATAGGCATATTGCCCGGGATGGTCGGTATCGTTCGAATAGTGGCAGCGAAAGCCAGTGCAACACGTATTCCAACGTCAGCACTTTTTGATGAAAATGGACAACAATGCGTTTGGCGAGTCACCGAAGAAGGTGTTGCTGAAAAGGCGTTGGTTGAATTGAACGCTGAAAACCAAGTGCTCTCAGGCCTAAATGATGGTGACCGAATTGTTATTTCTGGCGTCAGTGGTATTTCGCAAGGCATTAAAGTACGTGAATGGATTAAAGAGCGAGGACTGTAAGATGAAGCAATGGATAATGTTGTGTGTGCTTTCATCTTCAGTGCTACTTACTGGATGTGAAAAGACAGATACCTCAGAGCGAGACATGGTGACACGGGTAAAAGTTGTTGAGTTGGGTAGTGAAAAACTCAGTGATAGCCTGTATTTTCCTGCGGTTGCTAATGCTGCCGATCGCTCTCATCTGAGCTTTCGTGTGGCGGGAGAAATAAACCAACTGACGATAAAAGAAGGGGATAGAGTTAAGCAAGGAGATGTGCTTGCTACATTAGATCCAACCGATTATCAATTGGATGTTGATAACGCTAAGGCGCGCTTTACGGTCATTGATAGTCAATATACTCGTTCAAGCCCTTTGGTCGAAAAAGGCTTGCTTGCTAAGTCACAGTTTGACGAAATCGCCGCTCAACATCAAATTGCTAAAGCCGAGTTAGACCTTGCAAAGTTACGCTTGTCTTTCACCCAGCTTAAGGCTCCCGTTGAGGGTATCATTTCGCGAGTCAATGCGGATCAATTTGAGAATGTGCAAGTAGGGCAACAGATAGTCAATATTCACAGTATTGATTCCGTTGAAGTGTTAATTCAGTTGCCTGATCGTCTTTATATCAGCCAACCTAAATCCGTTGGACTAGAAAGAATGGAGGCGCTTGTACGAGTCCCTAGCGGGAATACTTATACTGCTATGGTCAAGGAATTTACGACAGAACCTAACCCCGCTACTGGTACCTTCTCTGTGACGCTTTCCTTACCGATGCCTGATCAAGAATATATTTTGGACGGCATGGCAGTGGAAGTCACCACCCAAGGTGGCCAGGCTGGATTACAGCTAAATACAGGCGTAAGTGTGCCAATTGAAGCGGTATTTAATGCCGATGGTGATGGTTTAGAACGAGATAACAAATTCGTTTGGATATTAAATGATGATAATACTGTGAGTAAAAAGCATGTGATGCTGGGGAAGGCTTCAATGGCGAGTGTGCAAGTACTTGATGGACTTAGTGCTTCAGATACGGTCGTGACGGCTGGTCTATCTAAACTGCGTGAAGGAACGGTAGTGGAAGTGGTTAAGCAGGAGGCAGGTAATGAGTAATCAACAACATACGCCTCAAAGTGATGACAATGTAAAAGGTGTCGCAGCATACTTTATCAGAAACCGTGTCATCAGTTGGATGCTGTCGCTTATATTCCTGATTGGTGGTGTATCTGCATTCTTTGGATTAGGGCGCTTAGAAGACCCTGCTTTCACTATCAAAGATGCCATGGTGGTGACAGCTTATCCTGGTGCAACGCCGCAACAAGTGGAAGAAGAAGTAACGTATCCGATAGAGAAAGCGATTCAACAATTAACCTATGTTGACGAAGTTAACTCGATTTCAAGTCGTGGATTGTCACAAATCACGGTCACCATGAAAAATAACTATGGTCCTGATGATCTTCCACAAATATGGGATGAGTTGCGCCGTAAAGTGAATGATCTTAAAGGTCAGTTACCTCCTGGTGTTAATGACCCGCAAGTGATTGATGATTTCGGTGATGTATACGGTATCTTGCTTGCCATTACTGGTGACGGATATAGCTACAAAGAATTGCTCGATTATGTGGATTACTTGCGACGTGAACTGGAACTGGTTGATGGTATCAGTAAGGTTTCTGTGTCTGGTCAGCAGCAAGAAAAAGTGTTTATTGAAATATCGATGAAGCGCATCAGTTCGCTAGGGCTTTCTCCACAAACAGTGTTCAACCTGCTTTCGACACAGAATGCGGTCTCTGATGCTGGTGCTATTCGTATTGGTGAGGAGTACATTCGCATACAACCGACGGGTGAGTTTAATGATGTTGATAAATTAGGAGACTTAATACTTACCGAAAGCGGTGCGAAAGGGCTGATTTATCTACGTGATGTGGCTGAAGTGAAACGTGGTTATGTTGAAGTTCCAAGTAACATCATCAATTTTAATGGTCAATTAGCCTTGAATGTTGGCGTTTCATTTTCTCAAGGTGTCAACGTGGTTGAAGTTGGCAAGCGATTCGACCGTCGACTTGCGGAGCTAAAATACCAGCAGCCAGTTGGCATCGATATTTCGGAAATTTATAGCCAACCCAAAGAAGTAGATAAATCCGTTAGCGGTTTTGTGGTGAGTTTAGGGCAAGCCGTTGCTATTGTGATTATTGTTCTACTGTTTTTCATGGGGCTGCGCTCAGGCCTATTAATCGGTTTGATTTTGTTGCTGACGGTGTTTGGCACGTTCATTTTCATGCAGTATTTCAGAATTGATCTACAACGAATTTCTCTCGGAGCATTAGTCATAGCGCTAGGGATGTTGGTGGATAACGCGATTGTGGTAGTCGAGGGCATATTAATAGGGACGCAAAAAGGACGTACCCGAATGCAAGCGGCTACTGATATCGTTACTCAAACCAAATGGCCGCTATTAGGGGCAACGGTGATTGCGGTAACGGCTTTTGCGCCGATAGGTTTATCCGAAGATGCAACGGGTGAGTACTGTGGCACCTTGTTTACGGTACTACTTATTTCACTGATGCTCAGTTGGTTCACCGCTATCTCACTGACGCCATTTTTTGCTGATCTCTTCTTTAAAGGCCAAAAATTTGCAGAAGGTTCAGAAGACAGTGATCCATACAACGGTATGGTTTTCGTTATCTACAAAAACTTCTTAGAATTTTGTATGAAACGAGCGTGGATGACGATGGGGGCCTTAGTTCTTGCTCTTGTCGCCAGTGTTTATGGTTTCACCCATGTAAAGCAAGCTTTCTTTCCATCATCAACGACGCCGATGTTTTTGGTTGATGTTTGGATGCCAGAAGGTACAGATATACGAGCAACTAATACCAAATTAAAAGTATTGGAACGTTGGTTGTCTGAGCAAGATGATGTTGAACATATCACTACAACGGCGGGTAAAGGTTTACAGCGCTTTATGTTGACTTATGCTCCAGAAAAGAGCTATGCCGCCTATGGTGAAATTACAACACGTGTTGCAAGTTATGAAGCTCTTGCCCCCTTAATGGAGCGGTTTAGACAATACGTTGATCAAAATTTCCCAGAAATTAACTACAAGTTAAAGCAAATTGAATTGGGTCCTGGTGGCGGTGCAAAAATTGAAGCTCGAATTGTTGGTTCTGACCCAACCGTATTGCGGTCAATTGCCAGACAAGTGATGGATATTATGCACGCTGACAAGGGAGCTTATAATGTTCGTCACGATTGGCGAGAGCGCACCAAAGTTATTGAACCACAGTTCAATGAGAGCCAAGCTAGACGTTACGGTGTGACAAAATCCAACGTTGATGAGTTTCTTGCTATGTCATTCTCCGGTAAAACGATTGGCGTGTATCGAGATGGTACAACCTTGATGCCGATTGTAGCTCGCCTACCAGATGATGAACGGGTTGATATTCGTAACATTGAAGGGATGAAACTATGGAGCCCTGTTATTGGTGACTATATTCCTTTACAGCAAGTAACGTTGGGCTATGAAATGCGTTGGGAAGATCCTCTCATCGTACGTAAAAACCGCAAACGTATGCTAACCGTAATGGCTGACCCTGATCTTCTCGGTGAAGAGACGGCATCAACATTACAAAAGCGTTTACAGCCGCAAATTGAAGCGATCAAATTACCTGCTGGGTATTCACTTGAATGGGGAGGAGAGTATGAGTCCTCACACGATGCTCAAGAATCACTATTTAAAACAATGCCACTGGGTTATTTGTTTATGTTCTTAATTACGGTGTTCTTGTTTAACTCCGTTAAAGAGCCACTGATTGTTTGGTTAACGGTACCACTTGCGTTGATAGGGGTTACCACTGGACTATTAGCTCTTAATACGCCATTTGGCTTCATGGCATTGCTTGGTTTCTTGAGCTTGTCAGGCATGTTGCTGAAAAACGGTATTGTTTTATTGGATCAAATTGAGATTGAAATGCATTCGGGAAAAGATCCTTACCTGGCGGTTGTTGATGCTTCACTAAGTCGTGTTCGTCCGGTTTGTATGGCGGCAATTACCACGATTTTAGGTATGTTGCCACTACTGCCCGATATCTTCTTCAAGCCGATGGCGGTAACTATTATGTTTGGTTTGGGTTTTGCTACGGTACTGACATTGATAGTAGTTCCTGTGTTATACCGACTATTTCATAAGGTAGCAGTACCTAAATAGCTAGTTGATTATTTCAAGTCACAGTGCCTCTGATGAACAGGGGAACTACTTTTGAAAAGCATAACCTTTAAGGATTAACGATGAGCGATCACGATACTACTTGTGCATGGGCAATGAATCATCCACTTGAACGTGAATATCACGACCAAGAGTGGGGAGTTCCGGTTTATGACGATACGGTTTTGTTTGAGTTTATCACCTTGGAAGGCGCGCAAGCTGGCCTAAGTTGGATCACCATCTTAAAAAAACGTGAAGGATATCGTGTCGCGTTTGAAGGGTATGATCTTCAAGTTCTAGCACAATATGATGAGGCCCGGGTGCCATACATTATTGAGCATTTTGATGTGGTGAAACACAAAGGAAAGATTGCCTCTGTATATTCTAATGCGCGAGCAGCAATAGCGCTTCAGCAAGAATATGGCTCATTATCTAACGCGTTATGGCAGTTTGTCGATGGACGTCCCATTGTCAATCATTGGCATTCGATGAGGGAGGTGCCTGCTGCAACTGAAATTTCAAAAGCAATGAGCCAATTTTTGAAGAAACGTGGTTTCAAATTTGTTGGAGAAACAATTTGCTACGCATTCATGCAGGCAGTTGGTATGGTCAACGATCATCTTGAAGGTTGTCCACAGCGAACTTAACTAACTTAGGTGGTTCTGGTTTAGATTTTGAAATTGCACAACTCGGTAGTGTGAGCTCAGGTTTTACTTAACAGCTTCCATTTCCTGTAGCGATATTCAACAAAAAAAGCCGCTCGTTTCATGGGGCGGCTTTTTTGTATTTACTGTGTTATTTCAATGATTACTGATTGAGTTGTTGAGTATAGCGCTTTAACCCCGCGTCTAAATCAGCAATGAGGTCTTCAACATCTTCCAAACCGATATGTAAGCGAATTAAAGTTCCTGAAAAATGCGGATTGGCTACGGTTCTCAACGAGTCAAAACTCTTTGGTTCATTAGCAAGAATTAAGCTTTCAAAGCCTCCCCACGAATAACCCATACTGAAATGCTTCATGCCATCGAGTAAGGCTGTGGTTGCTCGCGGATTGCTCGTTTTCAACACAAAGGAGAACAGGCCATTTCCACCAGTGAAATCACGTTTATAAAAATCATGGCCAGGGCAGGACTCAAACGCTGGGTGGCGAACATGGTCGACTTCTGGGCGTTCAGCAAGCCATTTCGCGACTTCCAAGCTGTTTTTTTCATGTTGGCGTAAGCGAACATCAAGGGTTCTTAAACCACGCAAACCTAAGTAAGCATCATCAGGTGAGATACATTGCCCCATTAAGTAGCTCTGTTCTCGTAGTTGATCCCAATGTTTTTCATTGGCGATGGCGGTGCCTAGCATCACATCTGAGTGACCAATTATGTATTTGGTTGCCGCTTGGATCGAGATATCAACCCCATGTTCAAAAGGTGAGAAGTTAACGCCTGCCGCCCAAGTATTATCTAGCATCACGACAATATTTTGTTCATGAGCAATGCGTGAAAGGGTTGGGATATCTTGCACTTCCATAGTGATTGAACCTGGTGATTCAGTAAAGAGTACCTTAGTATTCGGTTGAATTAACTCGCGGATACCTTCGCCAATCGTCGGAGGGTAGTAGGTGGTTTCTATGCCCATTTTCTTCATGATTTTTTCGCAAAAATCACGGGTCGGTTCATAACAGGTATCGACCATCAATATATGGTCGCCAGTTGCAACAAAGGAAAGAATAGCATTGGCGATTGCCGCAGCTCCACACGGGAAAAGTGCACAGCCTGCGCCGCCTTCAATTTCGACCATCGCCTCTTGAAAAGCAAAGTGAGTATGTGTGCCACGACGCCCATAGAATAAGGTTTTATTTGCACGGTTTATCGTCGCATGGTTTTTTTCCGCAACGCTATCAAAAACCACTGTCGATGCACGTTGAATTGGCGGATTGACTACCCCATTTGTCCACTTTTTGTCACGTCCCGCTGTCACGAGTTGAGTCTTTTTGCCTTCTGACATCAGAAATCCTTGTCTGGAAAGATAATCGTCTATTTAAAACATGGAGCTGCCTTAGTTGGCAACCCCGAAATGATAAAAACTTATAGTAGAGGATTGAATAAATAGAACAAACGTTCAAAGAAACGATGATGAAGCGGGCGTTGTTCCCATTCGCTGTAGTCAACAGCATGAGATTGCTCAATGTAATGTTGCTGTAACCAATGCATTTCTTTAGTAAATGATTGGTCATCAACGGCGAGAGTGACCTCAAAGTTTAGCCATAAGCTGCGCATATCAATATTGACGGTGCCGACTAAACAGAACTGCTCATCGATCACTACCGATTTTGTATGTAATAAGCCACCGTAAAATTCATAGATTTTCACACCAGCTTCAAGCAATTCTCCATAAAAGGCACGTGAAGCCCACTGTACCATCGTAGAGTCATTTTTATGGGGAATGATCAGTTCAACATTAATACCACGTTGCGCCGTCATTTTTAGTGTGGCCAGTAAATCCGCACTTGGCACAAAGTAAGGAGTGGTTATTCTTACTGACTTATTGGCTTGGTTAATGGCCAGTGTCAGCACTTGTAATATCAAGTTTTCAGGCATACCTGGACCTGATGGAACAACCTGAACAGGGTGCTGTGGTTGATCTGGGGTTATTTGGCATTCCGGAGTGTTGGGCAACATGCGAGTCCCTGTTTCCACTTCCCAGTCCCAGCAATGGATGGCAGACAGCACATTAACAGCAGGGCCAGTTACGCGGACCATGATATCCACCCACTGACCAACGCCAGAATTTTGTTTGAAGTAAGCTGGGTCAACGAGGTTCATCGACCCGGTGTAAGCGACTTTATCATCAATGATAATGATTTTTCGATGCTGCCTTAAATCGAGGCGGCGTAAAAAAATCCGCAAAGGGCTGACTTCTAGTGCTTGAACAACTTCAATGCCAGCGTCTTTCATCATTTGGTGCCAATGGCTTCTGAAAAATCGCGGACTGCCTGCTGAATCAAGTAACAGTTTAACCTGTACACCGCACTTGGCTGCTTGAATAAGTGCAGAAGCAACAGAATCAGCCAATCCACCTGGATGCCAGATGTAAAAAACCATTTGTATACTGATTTTTGCAGCTTTTATGTCGTCGATAATAGAATGCAAGATTTCATTGGGAGAGGTTTGAAGCGAAAGTGTGTTGCCACTTAGTGCTGGTATTCCCATTCGGTGATTACAAAGTTCGTCAATCTTGTAGATATGAGCGCCCATACCTTCTGGTGCATGAGCTTGGCAATCATTAAGTTGCCTAAACCAGCCTTCATAAGGCGTGAACATTTCTTTTGCTCGTTCGGCTCGTTTTCGACCTAAATTGAGCTCGCCAATCAGAAAATAGAAAATAACCCCTACAATTGGGATGATATAAATAACCATCAGCCATGCAAGCGAAACGCTTACGGCTCTGCGTTTCAATACAACTCGTAATGTAACAGCGGCAACCAGCAGCCAATATATCGCAATGCCAGCTAATGTAAGAATGTGGTAAACCTTATCCATGCAGTCAATCTTGTCGCTAGAGTAAGTAAAGATAGTAAAGGGAAAGGACGAAGTAAGAAAGTTTATTGCTGTAAATAATATGAAAACAGTGACAGATGAATGATGTTACCAATTTGATAACAGCAGTTTAAAAAACAAAAGCTGAGCACAAAAAAGCAACGATTAAGCTGTGAAATGATGGTGAAACCAATAATTTATGCTGTTCGGCCTTCCAATTTTAATCTTAAACTGATTTACTTGCCATCATCTTGGTGCGACTCAATATTCCTATAAGTGTAATTAAAAGTTTACACTTAATTTTAGCATCGCTTGGCAAACACAATTTTGGTAAATATCTTATGGCAAGTAGTTCAAGAGGTCATTTCTCTTCGAGAATTGGTTTTATCATGGCGGCAGCTGGTTCGGCTGTTGGTTTAGGTAACGTATGGGGTTTCCCAACCAAAGCGGCTAGTAATGGCGGTGCGGCATTTTTAGTCATCTATTTGGCCATGGTGTTTTTGATCGCTTATCCAATGTTGGTCGCAGAGTTAACGATTGGTCGTCATGGTCAGTCAAACCCTATTGCTTCTTTGAAATCAATTTGGACAAAAAATAAGAAAGCGGCGGCTCTATTCGGTGCGATAGCGATGGTTGCGGCTTCAATGATTCTTAGCTTTTATTCTATTCTTGCGGGTTGGTTGATGGGCTTTGCTGCCGCACCGATTTTAGAAATGGTAGGATTACAATCAGCAGCTGATTGGTTAGTGAATTTTAGTGGTGCTCGTAATGTTGTTCTAGCCTTGCTCTTTTCATTGCTGACGATTTATGTGGTGCAAAAAGGCGTAGCCGACGGTATTGAGAAATGGTCAACTCGTCTGATGCCTGTTCTATTTGTGCTGTTTGCCGTGATGATTGCGTATATTTTCACTCAAGATGGTTCAATGGAAGGCTTGAAAATGTACCTTGTGCCTGATGTATCACACATCAACGCGGGTCTTTTAGTGGATGCAATGGGGCAAGCTTTCTTCTCATTGTCACTCGGTGTGGGTTCGATGATGGTTTACGGCTCATACATCAAGAAAGATGTCAATTTACCGAAGACAGCAGCTCAAGTGGCTGCGATTGATACAGGTGTCGCCTTCGCTGCAGGTCTTTTGATTCTTCCTGCGATGTATGTTGCAAAAAATCATGGGGTTGAAATCTTTGATAGTGCAGGCAATCTATTGAGTTCTGGTGACCTTGTCTTTGCGGTATTACCAGCAATGTTTGACACTATGGGTTCAGGCGGGATGATTATTGGCGTTGGCTTCTTTATCCTGATGGTCATCGCTGCATTAACCTCTTCCATTTCATTATTAGAAGTACCTGTTTCTTGTGCTCAAGACGAACTGAAAATGGATCGTAGTAAAGCAACATGGTTGATTGGTGGTGCCATTCTAATACTTAGTATCGTTATTTCACTTAATTTTGGTGCACTATTTGGCCTGATTGCCGATATATCAACAGTCTATATGCAGCCATTACTGGGTGTGGTGTGGGCGATTGTAGTGGGTTGGATCTGGCAGCGTAATAAAGTTCTTGAAGAGCTTAAACAAGGCAATCCAGAGATCGAACAAGGTTTATTTTGGAAGATCTGGCCTTGGTATGTACGAATCGTTTGCCCTGTGGCGATCATGGCGGTATTCCTCTACTCGATTCTTTAAGTTTAATACTAAAACAAAAGCGGTGTATTCACCGCTTTTGTTTTATCAATAAAGCTCACTCTATCCTGCCGATTATTGTTTTTTAAAGGTATAATCCCAGCCTTATCATGAGAGGCTGTATGTTCGATATTCTTTATACACATTCCGATTTTCTGATTATCAATAAATACCCAAATGTTTCTGTTCATAAAGATGATGGCGAGACCATGCTATTGCAGGAAGTTGGTAAAGTTTCCGGTGATCAACAGCTTTATCTTGTTCATCGTCTGGACAAAATGACGTCAGGTGTTTTATTGCTCGCACGTTCACAGCAAGCGGCGAGTATTTTGTCGCAAGCGTTTGCTGACCGAGAAGTGGAAAAATACTATCTAGCACTGGGTAGCAACAAACCTAAGAAAAAACAGGGTTTAATCAGTGGTGATATGGAACGTTCAAGACGTTCTGCTTGGAAACTGATGAATACTTATAATAACCCTGCTATCACGCAATTTTTCTCACTGACAGCAGAACCAGGTGAGCGTCTCTTTTTATGCAAGCCATTGACTGGTAAAACTCATCAGATAAGGGTTGCATTAAAATCGATTGGTTCAGCTATTGTGGGGGACCCCATTTATAATGGTAGTAATGTAGCTGACCGAGGATATTTACACGCCTTTGCTTTAAGGTTCTCGTATCTTAATCATCAGTATCAATTTATATATGATCCACGCAATCAAGATGATATGGGTCATCAGTGGAACTCAACGATAGTTTGCCAAGGTATTGAATCTTGGTTAGCTCCTTGGAATTTAGCTTGGCCGAAAGTAAAAAAATGACAGAACACAACATGCAATGCTCAGCACTTGCCCTTTTTTTTGAACACATTGAACAGCAACTCGCACGAGGCCCAGATGAAATTCGGCGCTTATTCCATGGTCGTGGTCGCAGGTTTCCTGGTTTAGAGCAGCTAACGTGCGATTGGCTCCAAGGTCAATTGATCGTCAATCTATTTAAAGCGGTGGACGATGCTTTTTTAGTTGATCTAAAGCAAGGGCTGGTTTGCCTGACAAACAGCCCGCTATGGCAGCAAAAGCAGGGGCGCTGTATTTTACTGCAACACCGTTATGCTGAAGGTGCTCCTTCTGAGGTGTTATGGGGAGAATTAGATGCCTTTCCTGTTGTGATTGAAAATGGCTTGAAATATCAGTTAAGCATTGGCCGTAACCAAAATTTTGGCTTGTTTTTGGATATGCGCTGTGGTCGTGAATGGGTACAAGCTAATGCAAAGCATAAAAACGTTTTGAATTTATTTGCTTACACTTGTGGCTTTTCTGTTGCGGCAATGCAGGGTGGTGCTGATAGCGTAGTAAATGTCGATATGGCAAAAGCCTCGCTATCGAAAGGTCGAGAAAACCACATATTAAATAGCCATAACCTTAGCCAAGTGAAGTTTTTTGGACATGATATTTTCAAGTCATGGGGGAAAATTAAAAAATCAGGTCCTTATGATTTGATTGTGATCGATCCGCCATCATTCCAAAAAGGTAGTTTTGCATTAACCAAAGATTATCAAAAGATTTTACGTCGCCTTCCAGATCTACTTGCTCAAGGAGGTGAAGTACTAGCGTGCGTTAATTCGCCATCGGTAACGTGTGATTTTCTTATTGAAGGTATGAAGGTAGAAGCTCCTTCGCTTACTTTTCAACAGCGTTTAGAAAACCCACCTGAGTTTGAAGATATCGATCCACAAGCAAGTTTAAAAGCGCTAGTTTTCTCGTAATCAGGATGCTCTCGAGCATTATTGAAAGAGAGAGCAACAGATAGAAAAATGGCAGCGATTAACGCTGCCATTTTAAAAAGGAGTACATTCGCGTAAATTAGTTTACCCAGTCACGCAGGGTAAATGTCAGCGTGTGTACATCATTCTTCAATGTTAGCCCGTCTTTGGTGACAGTGATGTCGCTCCAATCAGAAAGCGTTTGAGAGAACGCTTGCTCTGTGTCCATCACATCGCCAACACACATCATCATAGTCATGCCCATTTTTTCGATGCGGAACTGGTTGTCTTTCAACTCAGCTTGGCCAAAGAAGTTATTACACCCCGCATTACCACTTGCCATCATTTTTTCACCGATTTCAAGACGTGGTGCCTTTTGTTTATCGGCATTGGTAACTTCTTTACCATCAATTTGGACAAGTTGCCAGTTGTGTTGCTGTAGATCTTGAGCCGTGATTTGTTTCACGTTATCACCATTACTTGCACAGGCAGTCATGAGTACAGGTAGAGAAATTGCAGCAAGTAACTTTTTTGAACTAAGCTTCATATTATTCGACTCCAGAATGTTGAAAACGTGGTAAGTGTATTAAATCGAACGGCGTTTTTGTCAGTATAAGGTTATTGTTTTATATTCGTTATGTCTTGTAACCGCTAAATGACACAGAATAAGTATATAACACTATTAGAAATACATCAGACTGCTGAGCTAAATATGGAGCAACTTGAATTTTTTAATGTACCAAGCCCCTGTATCGGTGTTTGTACTGTAGACAATAAAGGCTACTGCAACGGATGCATGAGAAAAAGAGAAGAGCGTTTTAACTGGCTTTCGATGACGCCTGCTCAGCAGTTACATGTGATAAAGCTTTGCCGACAACGTTATAAGCGGAAAATGCAACACAAAACGCAAGAAGCAAAAAGTGCAAGGCAGGCCATTAGCCCGCAACAGGATCTATTCTAAGGGGTTACTTTAATCCCCAGTGATCGCTCACCCAACCACCAACTCGTTCATCAAAATGATTACCATTGAAGCGTCTATTAATGTCGGGGTGTTCTAGCTCTGGTTTACTATCGAGCAACTGTTGAATGTAGTTCGCCATAGGATCATTAGAAAATTGCCTTTGATGCCGCGTTGTGACTTCTTTGATTAACTGTAGCCGATAGGTTGAGCTCGCACGTTTCATTTCTATAACCTCCAGTGTTGTAATGACCAATAGAAAAAATAGGTCTGTTCACACAGGTCGTCAACTCAATCATTGGTTAAATTTTGCACAAAATTCTCATTAAAAAAGTAAGGTTATGATTTAGCTTAAAATAAATTTTTCAAGTGATTTATTTATCTTTATAGTGAGTTTTATCACATTAAACTGTAAGGGGTTTATTTTGTTGCGATGAAAGTTGATATTTAATCACAAAATAAAAGTATCAAGTCGTTATTATTACCGTGTGTTAATGTGTCTTTTTTCATAAATAGTTTTTTCATAAGTATATGAGTAGTCTATGAAACTTAAAATTGTTACTAGTGCAATACTTGGCTCTTTAGCCATTCCTTCTTTTGCTGCCGATGGCGACATCCACAATGTTACTGTTCTTGGTACGTCAGATATCCATGGGCATTTTATGCCTTGGGATTATGCTGCTGATAAGTCGAACATGCGTGGCAGCTTGAGCCAAATTGCCACCAAAGTAAAACAGATAAGAGAACAGGATACGCATGTTATTTTAGTGGATGCTGGCGATACGATTCAGGGTAACTTCGTTGAAACATTTAAACATGAAGCGGTTGATCCGATGATGTTGGGGTTCAATGAAATGCAATACGATGTGTGGGTTTTGGGAAACCACGAATTCGACTTTGGCTTAGCCGTGCTTAACCGTTCACTTACACAGTTTGAAGGAAAGGTGTTGGCTGGAAACATTCAAAGACCCGATGGAAATCCGTTTCTTCCTGCGTATACCGTCATTGAAAAAGATAATATTAAAATAGGTGTTATCGGGATGGATACGCCAATGACGCAAGTCTTTGCGGAAGGAACAAATCGGTTGGAAGGAATGACTTTTACCAATCCAACGTTAGAAGTTAAAAAAATTGTCCAACGGATCAAAAATAACGTTGATGCTATTGTGTTAGTCGCACATATGGGCCTAGACAACGAAAATGACATTCAAGATACTGGTGTGTCAGACATTGCCAATGCAAACCCAGAAATTGATGCTATCGTCGCTGGCCATATGCATACTAAAATTGATAAAGCGGTAGTCAATGGTGTGATTATAACTGAGCCAGATAAATACGGACGTGCTTTATCTCGTATTGACTTTCAGTTTGAAGAGCGTGGAGGGAAATATACCCTTATCAACAAAGACAGTTTCACTTATTCCATTAGCGGCGTTGATTCAGATACTAAAATGGAGCAGCTTTACGCGCCATACCATGACCGTTTACGACAAAACGCCAATCGTGAAATTGCTCAGCTTAACGGAATCGACCTAGTACCAGAGAATGAAATTCGTGGTATCCCTCAAGTGCATATTCAAGACACGGGGATTAGTGCGTTATTTCAAGAAGCCAGTTTTTTCTATGCCCCCAAAGCTAATGTGATTGCTCTGCAAATTGACAACGATAATGCAGAACTTGATGTCGGTCCGATCAAAGCTAAAGATATTGCGTATAACTATCAATATGCTGGTGGTGAAATCACAGTTTATCAGATGACAGGTAAGGAACTTAAAGCTTATATGGAGTGGTCTGCTGGCTATTTTAATTCTGTGCAGGACGGCGACGTAACTTACAGCTTTAATCCTAAAAGACGTGCTTCTAAGTACTCAACTAATGATTTTTTTGCTGGGGTGACCTATACCATTGATTTAAGTCAGCCAGAAGGCCGGCGTATCAAGGACTTAAGTTTTGCGGATGGTCAACGGATTCAAGATGATAGCGAAATTCGCCTCGGGATGAACAGCTATCGAATGGGGCATTTAACTCAGAAAGGTGGCAGTCTTGAAGGTAGAACGTTCCCTGTAATTTTTGATACAGAAGCTGAGTATGGTGAAGATGAAGGCACCATAAGAAACTTAGCCATTCGTTATTTAACCGAAGAGAAAAAAGGCCAGTATGAAGGCAAGCTAATGCAACGTTGGAAATTAGTAGGCTTACATGGTTATGACGCAGAGAGAGAAGTCGTAAAAAATCTGATTAACAGTGGCCAAATTGATGTACCGAGTAGTGATGATGGTCGTTACAGCAATATTGCGTCGATTAATGTCAAAGCATTGAAGTTTGGTAGTAAAGAGATGGCGAAAGAGGCATTAGATACTCGCATCAAATTGATTGAAAAAGCTTCGTCTGTCGATAAAATCAATCTCAATCGAGAGATAGTATTGATCAAGGCATTGAATAACATTTTTCTAAATTGATTGAAATACTTAAGCTCTGGCATGTTTGTCAGAGCTTTTTATCTTAAGCGTTCAACTCACTAACAACCAAATCCCAACGCCAATCATTAATGTCCCAGAGACGCGATTCAGTAAGCGTACGTTTTCAGAATGTCCCAGAACACGTTTTAAACTTCGACCTCCCGTCGCGTAAAGGGTCATGCAGATAAATTCTGAAAGTAAAATAATGGAAACCAACAAAAGTAGCTGTGGGGTGAGTGGGGCATCGCTATCAATAAAAGGTGGCAGTAGCGATATCATAAACGCCCAGCCTTTGGGGTTTGCAATCGCGGTTACAAACCCTTGCACGATGAGACCCCAGTCTTTGCCCACCTTCGTGGGTTGCTGTTCATTGCTGAGTGCAAGCTTTCCCTTTGAACGCCACATTTGAATGCCGAGATAACCGAGGTAGAGTGCGCCAACCGTTTTGAATAACGTGAACAGCCATGGAAAGCTTAGCATGATAGAAGCGATTCCTAGTACTGCTGTGACCGAAACCACGGCAACACCAACCAGTTCTCCAATCATCATCCATAATGTTCGTTGGTAGCCAATGCTCATTCCCAAAGTGAGTGCTAAGGTCATGCACATACCGGGTGTGATGGAAACAAAAAAGAACGTAGGAATAAATGCTAAGAGTAACGTACTGTTCATCAAAAAATCCGTTTGGAAAGCTAAAGCGTTAGCATACACCATTAAAAATAGTTATCACTATGGGACATAACGCTTGACGGTGTGTGGCGAGTCAATATTGTATATCGATACTACAAAAAAGCTGCACGATGCGCAGCTCTCGTATGATTGATCGAATGCAATTTATTTACTTACGACGACTTTTTAAGCGGTTCATCATTGATAAACGACGCTCGGCAGAGGCTTGGTCGGGTTTGTCTTCGTTAGGATTATTACGGCGACCTTGGCGATTTTTAAATGCATCTTTAGTGTGGAGTTTTTCAATATACGCATCACGCTTTTTCGGTTCGTAACCTGGCTGCTCTACTCGGCGAATACGCTGCTGAATCAAGCTTTCTACCTGAACAACAGTTAATTCTTCTTCGCGGCTAACAAAAGAAACGGCATGTCCTTGTTTTCCTGCACGGCCGGTACGTCCAATGCGGTGCACATAATCTTCAGCAAGGAAAGGCATATCATAGTTAATAACATGTGGAAGGTCTTCGATATCTAAACCACGAGCAGCTACATCGGTGGCAACCATCACCCGTGCTTTACCTTCTTTGAATTCATCTAATGCGCGGCGACGAGCACTTTGTGCTTTATCACCATGGCATAGTACGGCTTTAATGCCATCGAGTTTCAGCTCTTTAACTACTTCATTAGCCGTTTCTTTGTAGTTCACAAACACCAGCACTTGTCGCCAGTTTTTACGGCCAATTAACTCAGAAAGAAGTTCGGTTTTACGTTCTTGATCAACAGGATAAACGACGTGGGCCACAGTGCTCGCAGTTGTGTTCGCACGATCAACACTAATGCGTTTCGGCTTGCGTAAAATATCGCCAGCAAGCTGGTTTAACTGTGTCGAGGTGGTAGCGGAAAACATCATAATTTGAGGTGATGTTTCAACTTCCAACATAATTTTACGAACAGGGGTAATGAAACCCATATCCAAAATACGGTCTGCTTCATCAAACACAAGAAATTCAAGTTGAGAGAGAGAAACATTGCCTTCACTAAGGTGTTCTTCTAAACGTCCTGGTGTTGCCACTAAAATATCGACGCCTAAATCAAGTTGACGAACTTGTGATGACATCTTATTACCGCCATAAACCGCTGCAACGCTTAACGACGTGTATTTCACGTAGTCTTTAATGTTTTGGGCGATTTGTGCCACTAACTCACGAGTCGGAGCTAAAATAAGTGCACGTGCAGTGCAGCGGGATGGGGATTTACCGCTGTCTAATAGGTGTTGAATAACAGGGAGTGAAAACGCGGCTGTTTTACCCGTACCAGTTTGCGCAGTGGCAAAAATATCATGCCCTTTACGAGCCATTGGAATGGCTTGTTCTTGAATTGGTGTGAGTTTTTCATATCCACAATCAGCAAGAGCTTTAACAAGTTCAGGTGCAAAACCTTGAGATGAAAATGACATTTTACGAGTTCCTTAAGCAGACAGCCTACATTTCTTCATTTTAGCCGCGCACTATATAGGATTTAGAGTGATTTATCTCTCGTTTCTCAGCTTTAGGGATAAATAATCTCTATTATTATGTTGTGCACGTCGCTGAACGACAGGATTTGGCTTCATGTTTTTACTTCGAAGGTCGATAATAAGTGATAAACTGTTGGTTTCCCAAATCGCATGGTTATAGAGTGGCAAGCTGAAATAAGAACTGGGTTAGATTATGGACGATAAAGATTTTATACAAAAACGGCAGTATTACCGTTTAAAGTATCCTAAACGAGCTAGACCTGTCGTCAAAATTGATGATGAGCTTTTTCATGTCAGCGAAATATCAGAACAAGGTATCCGTATCGAAATGCCACGGGCTACGGCCTTATATCAGGGGTTGTCAATGTCTGGAACGGTTCATATGCGCAGTGATAGTTCGATTAAAATATCAGGAAAGGTCTTACGTTTTCAACAAAATGAAGTCGTGGTTCAATTAACTAACGGGCCGGGTTTCAAGCATATGGTGGAAGAGCAGCGTTATATCCGTCAGAAGTATCCTACCTATTTTTCTTCTTTGCGCTCAGCTTAGGTCGTAATATTAAGCCGAAATAGTTAGAAATCTTCTGTAGCAAAGCGAGCTGTTCGAGCTTCATTGACAGAACAATTGGTCAATGCCATGAGTTCGGATAGCGTAATATTCGGATTTTCTAGTATGAGCCTTGTGAGTTTATCTTCACGTGGCTCCAGCTTCTCTTCCAGTGTCCTGATCTTATCATTCACTTTAGTGATTAAAAACAGCATCGCTTGTTGATCCATCTCGCTTAGCTTTGTCACTACACACTTTAGTTGGCTTATTTCACCACTGATTTGCCAGTTTCTGGAGCGTCTTACTCTTTTCAATTCACATCCGTATTCGAAAGCCACTTGTTTTGTTCTCTTAGCGTTATCGCCACCAATTCGATGAATTAATGAGGGAAGTGGTATGGTTAGGTTTGTACTTTCCATGCTTTATTTCTTCATTGGCAATAACTTGTGGCGAGTAGCTCTACGACAAAAGGGATTATAACTGAAATCTCTACATTGACGAGTTTATCTCACTTACGCCAAGTTTTGTACTTACTAGAGAATCGACTAAGCCAGTGCCTATTTGGTTCAAATTTTTCACGCCTAGTTTGTGACCACTTTCTCGTTGTTGGTGTATTTTTTGCGCTAACACTTAGTTGACTATTCAATTTTCGCTCCTATGGCATTGTTTCGTTTGCGTTTTAAGCACTTACTGAATGTTGTAGCCTAAACTTATCAATATGAGAGTTTAGTAACACGCCATTGGAAACACTTAAGGTATTCTTAGTTGAAACTAAGAAGAGGCTTCTATCAATGTCACAAAAATCCATGCTTAAGAATGAAGATAAACTGGTTAAGAAGGCACTTGAGATCGGTGGGAAGATGGCAATGCTGCAAGGTTTTAACCTCCCTCAGTCACCACAACCAGTAAGAGTAAAGGCGATTTACCTATTTTTGGTCGATGCCAAACAAATCACGCCATTACCTGACAATAAGCTCGACGGCGCAAACATTAAACACAGACTGGCACTTTG
Source organism: Vibrio sp. S12_S33 (assembly GCF_963889785.1). NCBI lineage: Bacteria > Pseudomonadati > Pseudomonadota > Gammaproteobacteria > Vibrionales > Vibrionaceae > Vibrio > Vibrio sp. S12_S33. Next base: position 153,173 of record NZ_CAWPQZ010000005.1, read on the forward strand.
GATGCGTAATGCATTGCCAGACAACGACCCTCTGAAATAAAAACCATGTTGTCTGAAACAGGTGCTTAATAGAAATAAATAAACCATACACACATCAAGTATCGTGCGTAACAAGGGTTATTATTGAGTTGTCTGTGTATCGCATTACAGAGCGCCTAGCATCTTTCGGTATTATTGATTTACAAAACAGAATCAAAATTGCTAAAGATAAGGCCCGAGACGCGATACAACGCTTGTGTTCCAAGAGCGCAGCATGGAATACTCATTCACGGATACCTTAAAGTAACCATACATGTCTAAAGATTTCGATTTCACCACAGAATATACGCTCGACAAGCCTTTCTTGGCCGAGTGTTATGATCAAACTAGTCTGCCTGCTAAGTTCCCAAAAGCATATCTGAAAGGGATATTCTTTCTTATTTTTGGCACTGTTCTATTAGAGTTTGAGTTGTTACCTAATGGTTATGTCGGTTAGTTTTTTATCGTATTGAGTGTTATTGAAGCGTTCAGTATTTACTGTAAGCGAACTTGGTGGTTATGGTGACAAACCATTGGCTCAAGTCGTGGCAACAAAGTGGTGCTTCAAATTAACGCGAACGGTGTGAATTACAAAAGCGGTAAAATCGACCGCTACATTGCTTGGAGTGAAATTGACCAACTTGAACAAACCGATTTAGGATTCATACTTCATCTAGGTAAGCAACGCCAATATGTCAGCAAATCTTGTTTAAAAGAATAAGTGATCGTATTCATGATGGAGCAGCACGCCGCCTCAAAAGTGAATTGACGTTCTTGTGGCTAGTTATATGTCAGCTAATTCTTTGCTATGGAAATTGCTCGTCAGTTAACCTTAGCATTTCTTTTCCTATTGAAGATAGGATCTGGCTCCATTCAATTCGCCCCTTAGTTAATAAACGAAAAGCTTGCGGATGAACGGATAAGGATGCCAATTCTCCGATTTCAAATGACTAAATAAATTTCAGTTCATTCGGGTAATAAAGGTTTGCTCGTCATCCACAAAAGCCACAAAACCACCGTGATAGATAAACACCCGACTATGTCCCTCAACTAGGCAGGCAAGCTGTGGGTTTAAATCTTCTTCGTTATCTTGGCGTTGAAATGCTCCGGTATCAGTGATCACGCCCCTGAGTGTAGGCAAATATCCATAAGTGTGCTTGGCTTGATCAATCGGGTTCAATTCGCTGGCGGCAGATAAGTAAGAGGGGATCGCACCGGCTTCTTTGATAAACATGGTTTTCAGTTCTTCAAAAGCTGTAATCACCAACCAGTCGATGCCATTAACATGATGGATAAACATAGAGTTTCTCGGTAATTCTGATGCAGAGATTTTATCACTACCAGGGGAGGACGTAGTAGAGGTTGTTTAGTTGCTAAAGGTGGTAATTCAGTGCCATTTCCGTACATTCACTAGGCCAACTTGAAATGCGTCTTTGCCCCTTTCCAAGTTTGCGCAACAAAACGGTGGTAAATCTCGCCAGAAAATAGCCCGACTTTTACTAATGGAAGACCGCGCAACATCGATGCGCGGAATCTCCCAGTTTCTTGCACCATGCTGGTTCTCAGGGAGACGGCACTTGGTAACAAGTGCCGTCCACCCGACAGAAACTCATTCGAGCAAAGAGCGCAGAATCCCACTATCAGTTCAAAATACTCACTTATTTAACAATAAAGCTGCTAAAGCAGTTTGTTTACAGAGTGAGAATATGAGTGGACATGGTAGGCCACAGTAACGAATCTATGCGATTCACAGACATCTTTTGCCGGTTATTAAGCCATCGTCATACTAATAGCATTGATAAAGCATGTAGTGATACAGAAGCCACAACCAATACATTTCTCTTGGTCGATAGATGGGGTACGGTTTTCTTGCCATATTAGAGCGTTAAAATTACATGTCCCCTCACAATTATTACAATAGCTAGTCAGGTTGTCACAAGTAGAAGAAATACGTGCGATTAGTCCGGTAGCTGTTTCTTGTTGGGATAGCGCCAGCGTTTGGCAAGCTTTTTGGCATTCACCACAGACATCACACGGTGTATAGGAAACGTCAATTTCTGCTAACCCATCAATGATATTAATAATTTCATTTGGACAAGCTGCCTGACAGTTACCACAACCAGTGCAGAGGCGCTTAAAGAGAATTTCTTCAACAGCGTAAGGTGGCCGTGCGACAGTTTTATGTTCCTTAGCCTCATGCTCATGGAGTTTCTTGTAAAAAGTAAACAATCGCCGTTTATTTAAGTCAATTTGTTTATTGGACGTTTTGTGCCTTGTCATTAAAGTAGTCTCGACGTTCAACCTGTGTTATCTGGAACCTATCTATCAGAATGGAAAGTACTTTCTTTGCTGATTCTGCAAGTGTTACGTAAGCATCACAGTAACTGGCTTTTGTTAGTCGTTTGATATAAAAATCAAACCAAGTTATTAGATGTGCCTGTAATAGCTCTTTAGCTAAAGAATATCTCTCGTCTTTCAGTAATAACCCAAGAACCATCAACATTAAACCAATATGATCGTCGGGCTCTTTGTGGTCGCTGTTAAGTGATAAGCCACATTGTCGTAGAAACTGGCGATATTCAAGCATTGACTCACCAAACACGATGGATTCCTTATCTAAGTATACCGACCCCCAAGGTGGTGCTGGCATATCACCTATGCCAGAAAAGAGTCGGTCGTGTTCCAGCTGTAATTCATTTCTGTCTTCAGACTTAATCGCAAGTAAGGCAGTAGACAGTAGTGGAATATCCTGACTAACGTTATTGAGCATTGTTTCGAGATTAACCTGCTGGTATCGGTCTGGTGGGTAATAAAATAATGCCCCCAGAACTTTTAGAACAACGCTAAGATCTTGCATATTTAACTCATTGGTTTTCATAGCTCACCTTAATGATTCGGGGCTTTACTCAGCCCCGAAAAATGACAGTTTCATCCTCGTTAATATAATCCGGCGGTAAAGTGCATACCATAGAACACATTACGGCCGTAAGCCTCTGCAATGATCAGGCTCAACAGTACAATCAGAGCAGCAACTTTCTTTGTATTACTGGATAAGAACAGTTCTGTAAATCCCCATAGTACTGCAGCAACCACCATGGCAAACAGATTCACTTCAACAGAAGTAAATAGGGTTTCTACTTGTGCAGCACCACTGTGAATCGCTGTTGAGATCTCAGTGTAATGTACTAACTGGAATGACGTTGCTGCGAGGTTAAGGCAGATCATGCTTACACCGAAGCACATAATGATACGGCTCTGCTTCTCGGTCGCGCTATCTGCTAAACATAGCAATAAATAGCCAAATAACGTTCCGAGTGTCAGAACGGTGAACCAAAATTCGTAAACTCTGTGGATTGAGTGCCATGCAGGGACTGTATCCATGTTATAGACGTTTGCCATGGCGAACATAAATACAATACCGAGTATGATTGAGATTGCATTCAATATACGTTCGAGTACGTCGCCACCCCAATTCAATACACTGACTAACCAAAGAAGTCCGGCAATAGCTGCAAAACCAGAGCCATACAGGATTTCTGTCGATAGAGCAGAGTCTCCGATTCGGTTGTAGGCATTAAAAGCTCTTAATGGGCTGCCTAAGTGCATGGTTGAAAAGATAAAGCCTAAGCCAATCACAACCAGTACGGCGAACCGGAGCTTGTTTAATTGACTTGCAGGACTTCCCATTAACTGACCAGTGTTAATGATGAGATGAGCACCCACTGCCATTTGAGCTAAAATCGTAAAAGCAATTAACGGAGTTTCATAAAACATGATTACACCTCTCTTGGATTCTGTAAGAAACCGGTACGATCATTAGTCGGCTTTCCATTAGGATTAAGTTTCACGATAAGGTTAGGATTTGTCAGATGAGAACTTGGTAACGGTGCAACGTTAGCATTAGCGCCATATTTCGCTCTTAGTTCATCTATCGGACCGAATTCTAGGGCACGCAGTGGGCAGCTATCTACACAGACGGGCATTAAGCCTTCTGCGACACGCTCAAAGCATCCATCGCACTTAGTCATATGCTTTTGGGCTGCATCATATTGTGGTGCGCCATAAGGGCAGGCCATCTCACATGAACGACATCCGATACAAATATCTTCGTTAATGGCGACAAGTCCATCTTTGGTACGTTTATGCATTGCTCCTGATGGGCAAACATTTACACACGCAGGATTGTCGCAATGGTTACATGCGATAGATAGATAATAGGCGAAAACATTCTGCCGGAAAGCCCCGTTATCTTGTGTCCAATTACCACCGACGTATTCGTAAATGCGACGGTAATTACGATCAACGCCTAAGTTTCTAAAATCCTTACATGAGAGCTGACAGGTTTTGCAACCTGTGCATTTGCTGGAATCGATGTAAAAACCATACTGTTTATCAAGACTCATGATTCAGCCCCCATTTTTTTAACTAGTGTCACTTCAACTAAATTGGTATGACTAGGATTGGTTTTAGCTATTGGGCTTGGACGTGGACTGGTCAATACGTTAATACTTCCAGCCTGATCCACCTTCTGACTATTAGGGGAATACCATGCACCTTCGCCAATGGCAGTAACATGAGGCATGATCCTTGGTGTTACCTTAGCCCGAATATGTAGTTCACCGTGTTTACTTCTGACACTGACGAGATCGCCATTCTCAATACCACGTGCAGTTGCATCTATCGGGTTGATCCATATTTCCTGTGGAGCAGCAGCTTTCAATAACTCTACATTGCCGTAAGTTGAATGAGTTCGGGCTTTATAATGGAAACCTGTCAGCTGTAGTGGATATTCTTTGCGATCAGGGGAGTCCCAGCCATTAAAGGTTGGTCGATATTCTGCAATAGGTGTGATGAATTCGTCGTCGTCCAGTTCCCACTCTTTGGCAATGACCGCGAGTTGTTCAGAGTAAATTTCGATTTTGCCTGACGGTGTGGATAATGGATGGGCTTCGGGGTCTTTGCGGAAATCCTCATACGGTACATATGGACGATCGTGTTGTTTTTTATAGATACCCTGTTTACGCATCTGATCAAAGGATGGTAAATCCGGATCGTTATTATTTTTCACTGTTTCGGCGTACATAAATTGCAGCCACTCTTCCTGAGTCCGACCTTCGGTGAACTCGTCAAACACTCCCATACGCTGTGCAATACCGGATAGAATTTCATAGACTGGCTTGCATTCAAAGCGAGGCTCTATCGCTTGACTGGCAAAAATGAAGTAAGGCATTGAGCCTGCTTCGCCGTCCATACAAAAATCAGATTGCTCGGATGTTGTACAATCAGGCAGTACTATATCTGCATATTTTGCGGAAGCAGTCATGTGATTATCAATCACAACAATCATTTCACAAGCATTTTCGTCCTGTAGGATATTATGGGTACGGTTTATGTCTGAATGCTGATTAATCATAACGTTACCAGCGTAGTTCCAAATAAACTTGATGTTATTCTGTAATTGGTCGACTCCTTTTATGCCGTCAGTCCTATCGGTCATTTCTTTGCCTCGGAAAATCGCATCCGTCCATAAGAAGAATGGAATTGAGGCCTTAATTGGATTACTTAGTGTTGGAAATTGAACAAAAGGATACCAATGATTACCTTCACGAGCACCGGTACTACCGCCTTGTAGACCGACCTGGCCTGTTAACAGGGACAGCATCATGATCGCTTTGCATAGCTGTTCACCATGAGCTGAACGTTGAGGCCCCCATCCCTGTGATATATGTATTCGTTTGGCATTACCTATTTCACGCGCTAACTTGGTAATAATATCAGTAGGAATACCTGTGATTGGTTGCGCCCACTCAGGTGTTTTGGCTGTATTATCATCGCTGTTACCGAGGATGTAGTCTTTATAGCTACCGTTTTTAGGTGCTGAATCTGGTAGGGTTTTGGAGTCATAACCAACACAGTACTTATCCAGAAATTCTTGATCGACCTTGTTTTCAGTGATTAGTACATAAGCAATGGCAGAGCATAACGCGATATCTGTGCCTTGCTTAATCGGTATCCATTGATCCTCTCGACCGGCAGCGGTATCAGTGTAACGGGGATCGATAATAATGGTTCGTGTTTTGTTAATATTTTTCCCATCAACATAGTTGTAGATTTGCCCTCCACCAGACATTCGAGTTTCAGCCGGATTATTACCAAAGAAAATACAAAGATCAGAATTTTGAATATCATCCATGGAATTGTTGTCTACCCATGAACCATAAAAGTAAAGAGACATCTCTTCAATATTACCAGCGGAATAATCATTGTAGTGATTAAGGTAGCCACCGCATAAATTCATGAGTCGGGCTACCAGAGTTTGAGAAGGAGCCCAACTTTTGGTGACGGTTCCTCCTAAAGTACCAGTACCGTACTGCAGGTAAACAGCATCATTACCGTAATCTTTAATTATACGTTTTAAATTATCACCAATAATATCGAAAGCTTCGTCCCAGGAGATACGTTTAAATTTACCTTCCCCTCGCTTACCTACACGTTTTAAAGGGTATTTAAGCCTGTCAGGTGCATATACCCGTTGGCGCATTGAACGCCCACGTAAACAAGCACGGATCTGGTGATAATCATTAAATTGGTCATCGCCTAAACCGTCAGTTTCTACCCACTTAATCTCACCATCGACAACATGCATTCTCAAAGGACAACGAGAACCACAGTTGACAGTACATGCGGACCAGACAATTTTTTCATTGGGTTTGGCAGGCGTTTCTTTTGCAATAGCATTCTTGCTAAATGGGAGATAGATAGCATTTCCTGTTATAGCGAGTGTTCCTAGCGCACTACCAGCTTTGAGAACGTTACGCCTGGAAACACCGTTATGATCATTATTAGACATAATAGCTTCCTATACTTAGTGATGTTTAAAACTCGTCAGGTAGGACGGTTTTTATTCCTTCTTGTTTTTGAGTTGGTCAATAATTGTACTAACCAGATAAGGTATTGTAGGAACTTTTCAAGCAAGCCAATTGATATTAATCAATTACTCAATAGGCAAAAGGTGAGCTATATTAAATATTTACTAATACCAGAGGTAATTGGACGTTGAGTGGGGGTTCAATCAGGGCGAGATCGCGAACGTTTTTTAATCGATAATGGATTGATTTGACGAACTAATTTAGGTGTGATCATATACTCTCTTTTGGGAGTGACCTTATATGATCGATACCTTTACTTACCACTTTTCACAGATCTCAGCCCCTCGCCAGTCAACTAAGATTACCTATCCATTGTTAGACGTCATGTTTCTCACTCTATGCTCCACTATTGTCGGCTGCGAAGGATGGGAAGATATTGAAGACTTTGCTGAAGAGCAACTGGATTGGTTTCAATCCAAAGGCTTGCTTCTTTCTGGTGTTCCCGTTCATGACACCATAGCTCGCATCATTGCCAGACTTGATCCAGATGATTTTCTCACTGGATGAAGGATGTAGCTCAGTTGCTGGATGATGAGATTATTGCCATTGATGGGAAAGCTTTAAGAAGCTCATACAACAGGGAAGATCGAAAATCCGTTATACACATGGTGAGTGCCTTTGCTACCTCAAATGGAGTGGTGATTGGGCAGGTAAAAATAGCAGATAAGTCGAACGAGATCACTGCAATACCAGAATTGCTCAAGCTATTAGATATCAAGGGCTGCCTTGTTTCAATCGATGCTATGGGGTGTCAGAAGGAGATTGCCGAAAAAATCGTAGATCAAGGCGGAGACTATTTTCTTGGGTCGTGACTCAAATCAGTTGAATTACCAATAGAACTCCCGCTCGATAAACGTCCCTATAACTTTGTCATGCATCTCTTCTGATTTTGAAAAACCGATCGTTTTACGAACAAGGCGCTTCAATCTTGAACGTAATGTCAGGTTGGTTCGCTCAATTCGCTGAGTGAATCTTTTGCCAACAACGTGCTTTTCTCTTGGTTGCTCTTTCGTGTAGGCAGTGAAGTCATCAGTGAAAAAGAAGCGGATGTCGAACGGCGCTAGTAAAGCAAGTAGTGCTCGCAATGCATCTGTATTACGTTTACCAAATGAATGAGCAATGATGCGTTTATAACGCGGCTCCCA